>CAZUYY010000126.1:0-7165 GCA_964624935.1 uncultured Prolixibacteraceae bacterium | reverse complement strand
AGGGCAAGCAACGGAAATCCGGCAACAAGCAATGAAAGACAGATAATAATGATCATTTTTGGACCGTGCCGGTCAAAGAATTTCCCGGAGGTAAATCTGGCGCCAATTATCCCGGATGCATAAATCAGAAAAAAAGCTGAAGGATTTTGTATCCCGAGTTCACGTCCGTACAATGCAGCAAAAGAGAGCAATCCGCCATAACTGATCATGATAAACAGTATATTAAAGGAAGGCAACAGCGCAGTGGATTCGAACAATGTCGAAAGACTTAATTCCAGGGATTTTCCAGGAGTTCTGGCCGGATAACGTATGGAGGCAGCCATAGCCATACTTACAAGACTTATAATAAAACCTGCAATGAACATAGCCTGGTAACCGCCATGATGTAAAATGAACGAACCAATCGCCGGTCCTAATGCCATCCCAAGTGTTGTGGAAATTCCGAAAAAACCAATTCCTTCCCCGCGTTTCTCCGATGGAATGATATCCGCTGCAATCGTTGAATTTGACGTGGTTGTCAATCCCCACGTAAGACCATGCATGAATCTTACCGCAATCATAGCTGCGACGGTCCAGGCAATTAAATAACCATTAAAGAGGGATGCATATAAAAGAAGTGAAAGAATAAAGATCTTTTTCCGGCCATATTTATCCAACCCAAAACCGGCAAAAGGTCGTACTACTATAGAAGCTACAATATATGAAGCAAGTACAAGGCCAACGACACTTTTCGGAGAATGCAATTCAGTTGAAATATAAACAGGAAGCGTTGAAATAAGTGAATAGTAACCGCTGAACATAAAGAAATTGGAAAAAGTCAGCAGGGTAAAATTCCGGTTCCAGAGTCTGTTGGGCATCCTACTTTTTCTCTGCTTTCTTCTTTTCTTCAAGCATTTTTAATACTTCTTCCTGGATCCCTTTTGGTAATGGCACGTATTTGAAAAATTCCATGGAATAATTTGCTCTTCCGCTGGAGATATTTCTGAGCTGGGTGGTATAGCCAAACATTTCTTTTAGTGGTACGAGTCCGTCAATTTTCTGTGCGCCCTTGCGATATCTGCGCATAGCTTCGATCTTTCCTCGCCGGCGGTTGAGATTACCACTGACTTCCCCTATGTATTCATCAGGTGTATTTACTTCAATCTTCATCATGGGCTCAAGAAGGATTGGATTTGCCTTCATGAATGCTTCTTTGAAACAAATTGAAGCACATGTCTGAAAAGCCATATCCGATGAGTCAACCGGATGATGACTCCCATCGAGGAGCACCACTTTTACATCTACTACCGGGTAGCCTGCCAATATACCCTTTTCCATTGTTTTCTGGATACCTTTATTGACTGATTGGATGAACTCGGCAGGAATGTTGCCGCCCTTGACTTTATCCACAAATTCATAGCCTTTGCCTTCATTGGGTTCAATACGTATCTGGACATCTGCATATTGACCTTTTCCTCCGGTCTGCTTTGAATGTTTATAACGGTGCTCTTTTTCAAGGGTTAGTGTTTCACGAAAAGCAACAGCAGGTTCACCGACAACTGCATCAACCTTGAATTCAGTTTTAAGCCGGTCAATAATGATCTCCAGATGAAGTTCACCCATTCCGGCGATAATCGTTTCTTCTGTTTCATCATCGTACCGGACGTTAAAGGAAGGATCTTCATTCATCAGTTTATTCAATGCTTCTCCTAATTTTGCCTGGTCTGCCCGTTTGGCAGGAGATATTTTCAATTCAATCACCGAAGGTGGGATGTGAATGTTTTCAAGGATAAGTGGATAATCATTTTCACAAAGCGTATCTCCTGTCTTGGTCAGTTTTAAACCGATAAGAGCCACAATATCACCCGGACCCGCCTCACTGATCTCCTCCCGGTCTTTCGCATGGATCCTGAAGATCCTGCCGATACGTTCATGTTTTCCTTTGGTCGAATTCAGGATTTGCATTCCACTGTGGAGTGTCCCTGAAAATACACGGGTAAAAGTTTGTTGTCCTACAAAAGGATCGTGGATAAGTTTGAATGCCAGAGCAGAAAATGGTTCTTTAACAGTAGGATGCCGGGAATGTGATTTTTCCGGGTCATCGACATCAATACCGACGACTGCCCCAACATCAATAGGGGATGGCAGATAATCAAGAATGGCATCGAGAAGCATCTGAACACCTTTGTTCTTGTAAGCAGCTCCGCAAAATACAGGAGTGAAAAGCATTTTCATTGTTGCATCACGGGCAGCTTGTTTTAACATTTCAGAAGGCACTTCCTTATCGTCAAAAAATAATTGCATGATTGGTTCATTGAATTCAGCGATCTTCTCTACCATCCAAGCCCTTGCTTCTTTTGCTTTTTCCTTATAAGCTTCAGGGATATCTATTTCGATCTGTTCAAAGTCCTTGAAAATATAGGCCTTCTGTTCAATCAGATCAATGATGCCTTCAAAGTTGTCTTCCGCGCCAATCGGGATATTAAATGGAACAGCATTCGCGTCAAGGTATTTATTCATCTGGGCAACCACCTGTGCAAAATCGGCGCCGGTACGGTCCATCTTGTTAATAAAGGCAATACGTGGTACCCGGTAGCGATCGGCCTGGTTCCAGACAGTCTCGCTCTGGGGTTCAACTCCTCCCACAGCACAAAATACCGCAATCATACCGTCTATGACCCGGAGAGAACGCTCTACTTCGACCGTAAAATCCACATGTCCCGGTGTATCGATCAGATTGATCTGAGAATTTTTCCAGGAACAGGAAATTGCAGCAGAAGCAATAGTAATACCCCGTTCCTGTTCCTGTTTCATGAAGTCCATGGTAGCCTGACCATCATGGACTTCTCCCATCTTACGGGTAGTCCCTGTAAAAAAAAGAATACGTTCGGTAACGGTGGTCTTGCCCGCATCAATATGAGCGGCAATTCCTATATTTCTTAATTTGGTTAATAGCATGCAAATTTTTTTGAGCGTGCAAAGGTACGGGTTTTACCCGTACAATTTAAATATATAGCTAATTAACAGAAGATTAATGGGGTAATGTTTTCGAGAAACGCTTTGCCAGATCAAGGATATCATCTTTCCTGGCCAGTTGCCTTGTCCATTCATCCGGGATCTGTTCCCTTCCATAGATAATTCCTGCAAGACCGCCTGCCAGTGCAGCAACAGTATCAGTATCCTCACCGAGATTGACGGCTTGCAATACAGTATCACTGAAATTATGGTTACGCATCACACACCAGAAACAGGCTTCCAGAGTATGAAGTACGTAAGCTGATGAACGTATGGTAGACTCAGGGAAATCGGCAATGCTCTCAAAAAGAATTCTTGAATAATATTCGTATTCACAGGAAGTGGCAGTTTCACTGCAAAAATCGGGAATAAAGTTCTGCAGCGTTAAATAGGCCTGGTTCTTATCCTGTCCCTCCAATAGGCTCAAGATAAAACGGACGTAAATGAAGCAACCGATCACTGCCCGGGCATGGGAATGCGTCAGAGCTGAAACTTCCCGGATAATGCGGTAAACATCTTTCGATGGTTTATCTTTTAGATAAAAACCAAGCGGTAAGATCCGCATAAGTGAACCGTTCCCGTTTTCCTTTTCATTGACTTCCTGTTCAGGGATCGGCTTTATACGTATCCCCATTTCGAGGCAACGGTCAATCCGTTCAATCGCTTTATTAGTTTGTATACCAATATCAAAAACCCTTCCGCGGGGAGTCCAGAACCGTTCATTTTTCCATCTTGAATATTGAATGGCGATATCTTCAAGGTTATATCCTCTGCAGAGGCTTTCGGCAATGCAAAATACCATTGAACTGTCATCCGACCAGGTTCCGGGCGGCTGGTTATACCGCATGTTTCCCAACATCCCCTGAACCGGATTTTCCCTGAGCCATTCCCGGGTTTCAAATTCGACAGGTACACCCAGGGCATCGCCTATGGCAAAACCAATAAATGCATCCCGGATGAATTCATCAATGGTCTTCATAACGCTATAAAAATAATATAAATTGACGAATTAATTCCGGTCTTTATTAATCCTCTTTCTTTTGGGTGCATCGGGAAATTTCTGACTGTTCTTTTTTCGTTTCCGGAAATCACTTTCATCTTTTCTTCGTCCTTCATTTCCGCTATCAAGACCAATAGTGATCTCCGATCCCCGGAAATCTTTGTGCTGTAAGGCTTTTATGAGAAAATCGGAAAAGGCAGATCCGACTTCAAAGGAAGCAGAACGATCGAAAAGATCAATTCGTCCGAGGGGAACTTTTTTCCCTGGAGTATATTCATTTACCAATTCAATGAGACTGATGGGGAAAAGCCCGTCAGTCTTTCCTTGATTGATGAACAACCGGGTAAAACCGGAATCATTTTTGCGGAAACGCGATGAAGTATCTGAGTCATTTTCACGTTCCTTATAGGAAACTCTATCTTTATAGGAGCCTCTATCCCTTTCTTTATAGGATCCTTTTTCGCGTTCTTTATAAGATCCTCTTTCCCGCTCTTTATAGGATCCCCGGTCGCGTGCCTGGTATGATCCTGATGATTTATCATCAATCACATTGATGTCCTTTGCATTCTTGTAATATTCCAGGAAAAGGTTGAATTCAAGTGCTACAAAACGTTTGATGATCTCTTCTTTATCAAGCCATTCCAATTTGCGGTAAATCGTGGGAAGATAGGAGTCAATTTCTGTATTTTCGATTTCTACCTGTTCCATTTTGCTGACCATACTAAACAATTGCTTCTCACAGATCTCCCTTCCTCCGGGAACTTTTGCGGCGACAAAGGTCTTGTTGATCTTCTTTTCGATCTGTTTTATCAGATGTTTTTCCTTCAGGTTAATGATCGCGATGGAGATGCCTGCTTTTCCGGCACGTCCGGTCCTGCCACTGCGATGGGCATAAGCCAGGATATCTTCAGGAAGATTATAATTAATAATATGGGTAAGGTCATTCACATCAAGTCCGCGGGCAGCCACATCAGTTGCCACCAACAGTTTTACATGACGGATCCTGAACTTCTGCATCACCATGTCACGCTGAGCCTGGGACAGGTCACCATGCAGGGATTCGGCATTGTATCCGTCATGCATCAGTTTATCAGCTACTTCCTGGGTATCCTTTCGGGTTCTGCAGAAAATAATTCCATAGATGTTTGGATAATAATCAACAATACGCTTTAAGGCGATGTATTTATCCCTTGCGTGGACGGTATAATAAAGATGTTTGATATTATCTGCGCCTGAATTACGGTTCCCAATGGTTATTTCGATGGGGTTGCGCATATATTTTCTTGAAATAACTGCGACTTCAGCAGGCATGGTGGCTGAAAACAGCAGAGTAGCCCGTTCCTTTGGTACTTCCGAGAGGATATCATTGATACTATCTACAAATCCCATATTGAGCATTTCGTCAGCCTCATCGAGGACTACAGTTTTTACCTCATTAAGTTTTATTGCTTTCCGCCGGATCAGATCGCAAAGACGTCCCGGGGTGGCAACCACGATCTGGACTCCTTTTTTCAATGCACTGATCTGAACCTCCATACTGCTTCCGCCATAAACCGGAAGAATTTTCAGGTTATCAATATTCTTTGCAAAATCATTGAGGTCGCCTGCTATCTGTATGCAGAGTTCACGCGTAGGGGCAAGGATCAACGCCTGTGGTAGTTTGCAATGGGGGTCGGTCATCTGGATCAGCGGCAAACCAAAAGCTGCCGTCTTTCCTGTTCCGGTCTGAGCCAGCGCAACAATATCAACAGGACCTGCCAAGAGAAGGGGTATCACCTTTTCTTGTACCGGCATAGGATACTCAAAACCAAGTTCCTTCAAGGCATCCACATGAACAGGGTGGATACCCAATTCTTCAAATGTAATCATAAATGTAATTTAATTATGTGATTTCGGGCTTTCCGGTTTACCCCGACCAAGCTTTAGCATGGAACCCTTATGGTTGTGGAGATAGGAAAAATAATTTCGATCGGCTAACCGGAAACACAGGTTAATAATGAGGCAAAGATACAACAATTTTTCGGATATGCAATATTTTCAGATAATTACAGACATCGAAGTAATATTTGTATTCTTACCTGTATTATTTACCGGGTTGTGACAAGTTCAATTAAACATATCCGGACACGTTACCCTTTACTGGTGATGATAGAACAAATATTAACACAGTAAAAGTCCTATGACGTTATTTCTTCGCTAACCGGAGTTTCAATTTTGGGAAGTTTTCCTGCTTTAATTTTTGAGCCGTTTTGTTCCTTTGTTTTATATGCCTTTCTTTTCCTTGAAGTCGTAATATTTTCAACCATCTTAACTAAAGGTGTGTATTCCTGTAATATCTTTGGTTTCCTACCCCTTTTCTTTCCAAAAATCAGTTTTGGTTCCTCAGATTTGACTTTCGGCTTCCTGCCTCTTTTTTTCTTTTCAGCGATTGGCATTGTTACTTCAGGTTGAATCTTTGGTTTCCTGCCTCTCTTCTTTCCGGAATAGACTGGTTCACCTTGAGCAGGTACTTCTTGGTTTTTTAGTTTGGTTAAAGTCTGTTGCAGTTTGTCTATATAAGATTCAGCTTCTTTAAGTTCATCTTCATAAAGAGCAACCAGAAGATCAATCTCCTCTTCATTAAATTTTAGTGTTTTCATATAATATAATGTTGGGTTTAAATTCTCAATTGCTTATCATGCCACAAATACATAATAATCCCCATGATTACCAGTCACGGTTAAATTATGTGCTTTTAAAGTAATATTTTATGTAAAATGTGCTATATATCCGGAAGCAAAATTACTAAAGTTTATAATAACAAATGCTTACAAAAAAAAATATTTGAATTTTAATCCATGAGGAAAAAGAAATAAAAAGATAATCTTAATCAAATTTAATTTCATTTTGGTACAATTGATAACAGACCTTCCAGGTTTTCAAAACCTGGAAGGTCTTGTTTTATTTCCTTGGTTCGACTGATAATCGGCGATTTCCAAAAAGTTTTGGCTTCCTTTTTTTGTTTCAATTCCACTTTGGTTCGACTGATAGAGCGGGGCTGTGAATTGTGTTGCTATCTGGTACGAGTTTCAATTCCACTTTGGTTCGACTGATAGATAGCCAGTTCCAGCAACTGCAATCGACATTCTTTTTAAGTTTCAATTCCACTTTGGTTCGACTGATAGTTCTCAA
>CAZUYY010000125.1:0-7211 GCA_964624935.1 uncultured Prolixibacteraceae bacterium | reverse complement strand
ACCTATACGCAGTTCTGGATCGGGTCAAATGGGTGGATAAGCTTTTCAGAACCACCCGGCACTCTGTGGGACACATTTATTGCAACTCAAATCCCAAGCACAGCCACAAGTGTTCCAAAGAATGCAATTTTTTTCCCATGGGAAGACTGGCTGCCATGTTATCAGGGAGCACAGAATGTTTATTATTACAATGTCGGTTCAGAGCCAGACATGCAATTGGTGGTCTATTGGGTAAGTTCTATTTTTTACGGATGCCACAGTATTACCGGCACATTCCAGGCTGTACTGGACGAACAGACCAGTATTATTGAAAACAACATCCAGAGTAAACCACAATGTAACACGGAGGGCTCCACGCAGGGGGTACAGGACAGTACCGGAACGGTGGCATTCACTGCTCCGGGCCGCAATGATACCCAATGGTCAGCAAGCAATGAAAGTACCCAGTTTGTCCCAAGCGGGTTAGTATGGTACACAGGAGGGTACCCGGGAGGCACTATTGTCGGCTATGGGTCACCAATCACTTTTTCTCCCACGGTCACGACGACATATACTGCTGTTGTAACCTTGTGCAACCAGAGTACTATGACAGGCAATGTCCAGGTAACGGTGATCAGTCCGCAATTTAGTTATCCCCAGTCTTCCTATTGCCAGAGTGATCCGAACCCGACTCCGACCATGGTTTTTCCAGGCGGTACCTTTTCAGCACTTCCGGCCGGACTTGTATTTGTCAACACAAGTACGGGTGTCATCAATCTCGGGGCGAGCGCTCCGGGAACCTACAACATTACCTACCTTATTACTTCTCCCTGTACGGTGGCATCCTTTCAGAGCATGACCATAAACACCACGCCGGCCCCGCCGACGCCACTGGATTCTTATGTATCCCTTTGCAGTCCCGGCCAGGTGACTTTCGGGGTGGTACAGCCACCCGGTGAAACCATAAAATGGTACGATGCACCTGCCGGCGGAACACTCTTATTCACAGGAGCTTCCGTTACAACGAATGTCAATGCCACTACGAATTATTATGCGCAAGCGACAACAAACAGTACGACGTGTACCAGCCTGTCAAGAACAGACGTTCTTGTCGTCGTTAAGTCAATTCCTGTTATTACCAATAGCATCCTGAATTACATTCAGTGCTCGAGGGATTCGGTTAAAATTACGCTGACCTCTTCTATCCCGGGTTCAACCTTTCAGTGGACGGCATTTTCTGATGCAGGAACCCTGACAGGTTATTCCAACGGATCGGGACCGGGTATTTCGCAAAAGCTGGTCAATTCAGGATCTGTGAATGATACTGTCATTTACTCAGTAGTTGCAACCGCAGATACATGCAGCAGCAATACTGTCAATTTTACTGTCGTGGTCAAGCCGTTATTCGATGTTACAGCAACTCCCCTTTTTCAAACCATCTGTTCAAATAGTCCCATAACCATCAATCTGACCTCAACCAATCCGGCGACAACTTTTTCCTGGACAGCCACAGGCAACAATCCCGGTCTGTCAGGATACTCAAATGGTACGGAAAATCCGATCTCACAAACCCTGTCGAACAGCAGTGCAACGGATGGGACTGTCACCTACAGAATCATTGCCCAGGGATTGGGGTGTATCGGCGACACTGCGATATCGACTGTTCTCGTTCATCCTTTACCGGTGCCGTCAATATCCGGACCGGCGACAATCTGTGTCGGGTCGTCGGATGTGGTTTATACAACTCAGCCAGGGATGACGAATTACCTGTGGACGGTTTCGGCCGGTGGAACAATTACTGCCGGGGGAACAACCACCAGTAATTCTGTCACCCTTACATGGAGCATTCCCGGCGCTCAATCGGTTTCCATCAACTATCATAATGCCAGCGGTTGCACTGATGCGACTGCAACAAATTACCCTGTAACGGTCAATCCATTACCCGGAGCTGCAGGAACTATTACGGGTACTCCTGTTCTTTGCCAGGGATCAGCAGGTGTCGCTTATTCTGTAGGAGCTGTTGCCAGCGCTACCAGTTATGCCTGGACACTCATCCCCGCTGCAGCGGGTACGATAAGCGGGAATACGAAAGCGATCACAATTAACTGGTCGGCTGCCTTCACAGGAACGGCAAGTCTGACGGTTGAAGGCGTAAACAGTTGCGGAAACGGGATCTCATCCCCTGCTTTCTCCATTCTCATAAATCCAAATCCCATCGTCACCTATATCCTGTGTACGGATTCAATTACGACTATTACTGCAAGTCTCATTCATCTGAGAGAAGGGATCCCCTTGGGGGGTACCTGGTCGGGATTAGCCGTCAATTCAGCAAAAGCAACCTTTAACCCGGCGGCGGCAGGCATCGGGACTCATACGATCACCTATTCTTACACCAATGTTTATGGATGTACAAGTACGGCATCCCATATTATAACTGTGACGAACCCCGGAGCATTTTCCTGCGGAGGATCCCTGAAAGATGTCCGTGATAACAAAACCTATCCGACAGTACAGATCGGCGCACAATGCTGGATGACGGAAAGCCTCAATTACGGGACCGTCATTATTTCAACCCAGAACCAGTTTGACAACTGTACGCCGGAAAAATACTGTTATGGCGATAACCCTGCGAACTGCGTCACTTACGGCGGTTTATATCAGTGGGATGAGATGATGGCCTATTATGATAGTTCCGGATCGCAGGGGGTCTGTCCCCCGGGCTGGCATGTGCCTACTGAAGCTGAATGGAACCTGTTGTTCAGCAATTATATCAATAACGGGTATGCCGGAGCGGCCTTAAAGGCGACAGGATATTCGGGGTTTAACGCATTAGTATCCGGTGTAAATTTCTTCAACCGCAGTTTCAGTTTTAATAATTTTGCCGGGTTCTATTGGTCGAGTGTTTCAGAAGGATCTTACAAAGCATGGGCACACGGGATGAACTCTTTCGACCCCAGCGTATCCTTCTATCCAAGCAGCAGGTCAAATGCATTCTTTGTAAGGTGCATCATGAACTAATTTTTTTATTTTTTATACTTAGCACGCAATTTCATGATTAAATGGTTTACGTTCCTTCTTACGCAACTCCTTCTTTTCGTTGTATTGCAGGTTTATTCACAAACGATCACTATCCTCCCCAGTACTGCACTTTCAATTTGCCAGGGTGATTCAGTAACCCTGGTGGCCCAGCTCACTGGCGGGGGTTATGGCACAAACAGTTATTCGTTCGAGGTTGTTCCTTTTCATACCGAGCCAGTAGGAGATACTGCCATTGATCCTGATTTCGGAGGCAATCACGATGATGCTTTTTCGGGTCCTTATCCTATCGGATTCCAGTTTTGTTTCCTGAACCAGATTTACACCCAATACTGGGCTTGTTCCAACGGATGGATCAGCTTTTCACAACCACTCAGTTCCTGGACAAATTATACCCCGGTTACCTTACCAAACAGCGGGTCGTCTATTCCTAAGAATGTAATCTTTGGTCCCTGGCAGGATTGGTTTCCAGGTCATATTCCTCCGATGTTACAGGACAAAATAATGTTTTCAGGAATATTGAACCTGATCCAACAGATAGTAAATTGGTTGTAAGCTGGGTTAATTGCCCGTTTTATGGTTGCTATGGCGGCAGCGGTCCGGGAGGGTTAGCTCCGGAAGGCACATTTCAAATCGTTCTTCATCAACAGAACAGCATCATCGAAAACAATATTACCCGTAAAGACTCCTGTTCCTGGCAAAACAATTCCGCAACCCAGGGCATACAGAACATCGATGGCACTGTAGCTTATATTGCTTTCAACCGCAATCAGAATTCCTGGACAACTTACAATGAGAGTACCCGGTTTGTCCCGAGCGGGATCACCTGGTATAAAAATGCTTATCCCGGAGGCACCATTGTCGGTTATGGTGATACCATTGTCCTTTCCCCAGCAGTCACGACTACCTATTTTGCTGTTGTAAACACATGTACAAACGGAACAGCAACAGCAAGCAAGGTAGTGACGGTTTACCAAAAACCTGTTCCGACAATCACCGGTGCAACGAGTGTCTGCATGGACAGTACTGAGAAATATTCGACTCTGCCTGCTATGGGATCCTATGCCTGGACTGTTACAAATGGAACGGTAACGGGCGGGGGCACTCCCACATCTGATTCTGTTATGGTAAAATGGGATCAGCCGGGTCCACCCTATAGTGTAAGTATCATGTGCACCGATACCAATGGTTGCCAATCAGTGAATCCAACCGTCATTAATGTTACTGTTCATCCGATTATCACACCGGTAATTACAGGTGTAAATTCACTTTGTGCCGGAACACAGGCAACTTACTCGGTGCAGGGGGGAAATACCAATTATATCTGGACATACCCGGGCGCCACTTTGATTTCGGGGGGTACGACAAGCGACAGTACCATCACATTGTCATGGTCAATAGCAAACATTTATACCATCACCGCTGATTTTGCAGGACCGGGCGGTTGCACATTTAATCCGCCTACGACAAAAAATATCGTTGTCAATGCCGTCCCTGTACCAACATACACCGGACCGACGATTGCGTGCATGGGATCAACACAAACGTATTCTACGAATGCAGGAATGACAGGTTATAACTGGACGGTATCCTCCGGAGGAATCATTAATTCAGGACAAGGATCAACATCAATTTCCGTGACATGGAACTCTTTGGGCAGCCAATCTGTTACCGTCAACTACATTAACAATAAAGGATGTTCAACCATTAACCCTCCTTCTTATAATGTTACAATTATCCCTTTACCTGTACCGACTATAACGGGAGATAACGGCATCTGCAAGGGTTCAACGGGAAATACCTTCTCCACGGAGACAGGAATGTCAGGTTATAGCTGGACGGTGACGCCAGACGGAACAATTACTTCCGGCACAGGTACCAGTTCTATACAGGTAACCTGGACAACCATCGGAACAAAAACAGTTTCTGTCAATTATGTAAACACCGGGGGATGTACAGCAGCGTCGCCAACCAACTATACCGTAACTGTATATGATCTGCCTTCACCCACGATCAGCGGGAATAACAACGTTTGTGCCGGAACCACCGGTGTTGTATATACTACCCAGGCATCCATGAGTAACTATTCCTGGACAGTTTCTGTGGGAGGTACGATCACTTCAGGAGGTACGACGACCGACAACACTGTAACTCTTACATGGAATACTGCAGGAGCTCAGACAGTTTCTGTTAATTACAACGATGCAAACAATTGCACAGCGCCGGCTCCGGTAAATTATCCTGTTATCGTTAATGCGCTTCCTGTTCCCACAATAGCCGGTCCGGCGAACAAGTGTGCCGGAGTACCCGGCTCAGTCTATACAACTCAGCCGGGCATGACCAACTATCAATGGGTGGTATCTGTAGGAGGAACCATTACAGCCGGAGGTACCGCTACCGATAATTCTGTCACAGTTACCTGGAATACAGCCGGAGCTCAATCGGTCTCTGTAAATTACCATGATGCAAATGGCTGTACTGCTGTTTCCCCAGTCGTTTATACTGTCACTGTAAATCCTTTACCAATCCCCACGATCACCGGAAGCGGAGTGGTATGTGCAGGTACATCAGGATCAGTTTATACTACCCAGGCAGGTATGAGCAATTATCTCTGGACTGTTTCTGCCGGTGGAACCATTACTTCCGGAGGAAGTACCGCGGATCAAACCGTGACAATAACATGGAATATCTCCGGCGCTCAATCTGTCAGCATCAATTATAATGATCCCAACGGCTGTACGGCAGTTTCTGCTTTCCTATTCCCTGTTACTGTCAATCCCTTGCCGGTTCCAACAATTGCAGGCAACAACACCCTTTGTGCCGGAACTACCGGTGTGATCTATTCTACCCAGCCATCCATGAGCACCTATTCCTGGGCTGTTTCTGCAGGTGGAACAATCACTTCAGGAGGTACGGCAACAGACAATACGGTAACCGTCACATGGAATGCGGCGGGAGCTCAGACAGTCTCTGTCAATTACCATGATGCAAATAACTGCACTGCAGCCGCTCCTGTATCTTATCCCATTACAGTTTATCCAATCCCTGTTCCGACTATTTCAGGCCCTACATCAATTTGTGTTGGAATAACAGGCTCTGTCTATACAACCCAACCTGGTATGGTTAATTACCAATGGGCGGTCTCTGCCGGAGGAACCATTACAGCCGGTGGTACCTCCACTGATAATTCAGTCACCATCACGTGGAATACAGCAGGAGCACAAACGGTGACCGTTAATTACCATGATGCTGACAATTGTACTGCAGTTACACCTTTCGTTTATAATATAACCGTTAACCCTTTGCCGGTACCGGCTATTATTGGTCCTTCATCAATATGCCTGAACTCAACCGGAAATTATTCCACACTTGCAGGTATGACAAATTATTTGTGGACCGTCTCAGCAGGCGGTACTATAACTTCCGGTGCGGGGACCAACATTATCAATGTTGTGTGGACTGCCACAGGATCCAACACCATCACACTGAATTATCATGATGCAAGTGGCTGTACGGCAGTAAATGCCACGTTTTACAACATAACTGTTAATCCGTTGCCTGTTCCATCATTGGCTGGTCTCGACGAGATTTGTGCGGGGCATCCGGCAACTTATACCACCGAAGCCGGGATGTCAAGTTATTCCTGGAACATTTCTGCAGGAGGGTCTGTTTCTTCAGGTGGCGGTACAAATGACAACACGGTGACAGTGTTGTGGAACGGCACCGGATCACAATCTGTATCTGTCAATTATGTGATGGGAACCGGTTGTACGGCTCCATCTCCAACGATGCTTACTGTTACTGTTAATCCATTGCCTGTTCCTGTGATCACGGGAACCAATTTTCTTTGTGCCGGGACTTCAGGAGTTGTTTATTCGACACAGGCAGGAATGACTAACTACCAGTGGACCGTATCTTCCGGCGGAATCATTACCTCGGGCGGAACACTGTCAGATCCTACCGTCACCGTTACATGGAATACCGCAGGTGCCCAGAGTGTTTCCGTTAATTTTCAGGATGCAAACAATTGCTCAGCCCTGATCCCGGTTAATTATCCGGTGACTGTGAATCCTCTTCCCGTTCCGGCAATAACGGGCCCGGCTTCTGTTTGCCTGAGTTCAACCTCAATCTATTTTACCGATGCAGGGATGACCAATTATACCTGGACAGTCTCTGCCGGCGGAACAATTACAGCA
>CAZUYY010000124.1:0-7247 GCA_964624935.1 uncultured Prolixibacteraceae bacterium | reverse complement strand
TAAATACCATCAAGGGGTGGATCTCGATACTGGAAGCAGGATTCATCGTATTCCAGCTCTATCCATATTATAAAAATTTCGGAAAAAGAATGATCAAGGCCCCGAAGCTGTATTTCACCGATCCGGGGCTTGCTGCGTTTCTTTTGGGGATTAAAAGCGCTGAGCAAGTGAAGACCCACTATCTGAAGGGTTCCCTGTTCGAGAACATGGTCGTTCTTGAATTACTAAAGCAGCGATTCAATCGTGGCCTTCCACAGGATCTCTGGTTTTTCCGCGATAGTAATCGCAACGAAGTGAATGTTGTTGCTGAGAATGAACAACTGCAATGGATAGAAATTAAATCCGCGCGAACATTTTCGCCTGATTTTTTGACATCGTTCCGGTTCCTTGATAAAAATGCGGGGACCCAAAATGGAAATAAATCGATCATATATGGAGGTGATGAAACGTTCACACATAAAGATGTAAAAATTGTGTCATGGAAAGACCTGGGATCTTTCGAAGAACAAAAATGAACTTCTTATTCCGAAAACCCAAAAAGGGATCCGAACCCCGGCAAACTTCAAAAAGTTGACAAAAAAGTTAATACAAAAACCGTCACACAGTTCGGAAATATCAGTATTAACAATCGTCGCAAAAAGGGTATTGAATTGTCAGGCGGATCACAAAACAAATGCAAAATGGCAAGATGGTAAAATGGTAAAATCGTTTTCCCATTTTGCATATCACCTGACATATCCACCGTTACATCCATTCTGAAAAACCTTGATACAAAGATTGCTGTCTGATATTTGTTAATCAAATTTTTCTATATTTGCGCTCTCTTTATCCCCCCTTTGTTATGAAAAAGTTTCTCCTCATTTTCTCGATTATCATTTTAACCGGGACAATCCTCTATGCCCAGGTTTCCGTTTCAGGGTCTAACGGTAAGGACGGATCCTATTCTTCCCTGACAAAAGCCGGTGGCGCCTTTGCCGCATTGAACAGCCTGACACAGGCCGGAAAAACAATCACTATCACCATCACGGGGGATGTTACCACGGAGGATGGAACCAACGCCCTGACCGGCGCAGCAGGGATGTGGACTGCCCTCACCATCAGCCCTTCGGGTCACCGGACAATCTCGGGTTCACACGGACCCTCAGGCCTGATTGAAATAAGCGGGGCAAGTTACGTGACAATCAACGGCATCAGTGACGGGACAAATACACTGACGATCGAAAATACATACACAGGCGGCCCGACAATACGGTTGCTCCACGGAACCACAAACGACGTCGTGAAAAATGCAACCGTCAAAGGATGCTCCACAACCTGGGGCGTTATCTTCCTTCTTGAACTCGCAACGACCTCTGCCGATTGTAATGACTCCGTCATTAACTGCGACATAGGACCTTCGGGAAGCAATCACCCGAGAAGCGGGATTTATTCCTATTCCTCAAGTGCTTCGCTTTACAATAACGGCATCCTTGTTTCCGGGAACCACATTCATGACTTCATCGACGCCGGTTCCAACGGTTATGGGATCCTCATCGAAGGATACACCGGATCCGACTGGACCATCTCAGGAAACAGTATTTACCTCACTTCCGGCGTAAATCCCGGTACCGGCACAACGCACGCAGCGATCTTCGTAAACAACCAGAATAGCAATAACATCGCCATTACGGGAAATTATATCGGCGGATCCGGTCCTTCCTGCTCGGGAACATGGGTGGATACCACCGTCAGCCAGGCGACGGTCCTTTACGGCATCCGGTTCATTGTAGGAACCGGCACGGCATGCTCGGCCCAGGGAAATACCATCGGGCATATCTTCTTCCGGGCCGCTACATCCTTATTTTACGGAATATCCCTCGAAAGCGGCATCGCAAACATCGGGACCGCCGCGGGAAATACGATTTCGCAAGTGACCATCTCCTCGGTTTGCAAGGGAGGTACCTACGGCTTCAGCTATGGTAGTTATGATGTTTCCTCTTCCTCCAAAACGATCGCCAACAACAGCATCAATGGGATCACCGTTCAATCATACTCCGGGGGCACGAATACTCTTTTCGTCGGCATTTATACTGCCGGCCCCTCGACCATCATCAATAACACTGTTTCCGGTGCGACGAACAGCATCACATCCGATCAGACGGGTGGACAGATCATCGGCATTTATACCGAATACTCAAACGTCATCACGGCCAACGGCAATACCGTCCATGATATCCAGCACACCGGTGCGGAAACAGGCACCGGGGCTTCTTCCTCGATCATCGGAATGCGGTTGGTCGCAACCGCCGCCGGACAAACCGCTTACGGCAATTCGGTCTTCAACCTGGCAAACACCTCTGCCACCGCAGCCTGCACCGTGGAAGGGATATATTACTCCGGACCCACAAGCGGAACCAACAACGTGTACGGCAACTGGATCTATTCCCTGACCACCACGTATCCAAATGCCGCGGTTTTCGGCATATATATAGCAGCCGGTTCTACGGCTTTTTATAATAATATGATCGCACTCGGCGCCGGGATCACCGCAGACAATACCATCGAAGGGATTTACGAAAACGGTAACTCCGCAAGTGTCAACCTCCTTTACTACAATTCGGTGAATATCAGCGGAACCGCTCCGTTGGGGGCTACGGTGAATACTTACGCCCTTTACAACAATGCAAATGTGGATACAAGAAATTTCAGGAATAACATTTTCCAGAACGGACGCAGCAACACAAGCGGCACGGCAAAGCATTACGCTATCTCCCTTGCCGGAAACACCTCATTGACGATCGATTACAACGATTATTTCGTTTCCGGGACCGGCGGTGTGCTCGGCGACTATGCCGGAGCCGATGAGACAACACTGGCCGCCTGGAAGTCAGCAACCGGCCAGGATGCCCATTCGATAAATGTCACGGCACCGTTCGTTTCAACCACTGATCTACATATTCCAGTGGGAACCGTCACAGCCATAGCAAGCGGCGCCACCCACATCATCGGCTATACTACCGATTATGACGGGCAGCCCCGGAGCAATTCCAACCCGGTGGATATCGGTGCAGATGAATTTCACGAGTTTCTTATCCTTGTATCTGGGTCGCATAACAAGGATGGTTATTATTCTTCACTGAGCAGGTCGGACGGGGTATTTGCAGCGCTGAACAGCACTTCCCAGTCAAACAAGAATATTACTGCCACTGTTATTGGGAATGTGACAAATGAGGACGGGAACACTCAACTTACCGGCACAAGCGGGATATGGACATCTTTTTTGATCATCCCGTCGGGGCAAAGGACCATCTCGGGGAGTAAAACCGGCGGGGGCATGATTACCCTGACCGGAGTCCGTGATGTTAAAATAAACGGTATAAGCGACGCGGTGAACAGCCTGACAATTGAGAATACAAATGCCGGTGGTTATACTATTATGTTAATGCCTAACGCTCAATTAACCAATTTTTGCATATCGGATACCATTGTAAATTGTACATTGAAAGGTTGCTCTTCCGGTGGCGGGGTTATCAATCTCACGAACATTTCGAATCAAAATTGCATGGATCTCATTGGGTATTGCGATATAGGGCCATCCGGCAGCAGTCATCCGTATAGCTGCATTTACTCCTCCGTAACCAACTCCACTGCCAACAATAATGGCGTGAGAATTATCGGAAATCATTTCCACGATTTCATAACTCCCGGAGCAGGTGGGTGCGGAATTTACTTCAATACCACCAATGTAAATTGCACTTGTTCAAACTGGAACATCATCGGTAACAGCTTTTATCTGACTTCGCCTGTCACAGAAACGGCGGGAACGCTTCACTGTCCTCTCTTTTTAAACTCTGTGGGAAGCCGTGGAATCCTTGTCACCGGCAATTATATCGGCGGCTCGGCCCCGGATTGCGGCGGAACCCCATGGGTCGATACTTCGTATAATCAATCCGTTGCTTTCTACGGGATATTGTTTAATACTTCCATTATGGTTGCATCTACCTTCGAGAACAATACCATCGGAAATTTCCTCTTCCGGGCAAAAAATTCAGCTTTTACCGGCATAGATGTTAACGGCGGCATCGTGAATATTGGTGATGTCACTGGCAATATTATCTCGAACATTACACTTCTTTCTCCCTATCAGTCTGGAGGGAACGGAACAGCCTACGGGATCAGCGAGGTATCATCCGACCCCTGCACGATCTCCAACAATGTTATATCCGGTATAACGGTGCAATCAGCCTCGGGCACCGGAACTTCTTTCACAGGGATCTTTACGGCCGGACCGGCAACAATAACCAACAATGATATCGGGTCAAATGTTTCCAACAGCATCACATGCGATCAGTCATCCGGTCAGCTTATCGGAATCAACACCAGTAGCTCCGCAACTGTCACGGTATCGGGAAACCAGATCCGGAATCTCACACACAGCGGTCAGAATACCGGCTCTGGATCTTCTGCAAGCGTGCTCGGGCTTAGCCTCCAGGCCACGGGCAGCAACCAGACCATCAGCAATAATACGATCACCAGCTTGATCAGTAGTTCCACAACCGGAGCGGTTTCCGTTGTAGGGATCTACTATTCGGGATCCACATCGGCACCCAATTCTGTTTCAGGAAATTATTTTTACGGAAATTACATCTCTTCGTCCAATACCGGCGCCTCTCTTTACGGACTTTATATCGCCTCCGGAGCCACCTCATTCTACAACAACATGTTAGCTCTCGGGACCGGTACCACCCATGATAATATCATTGCAGGTATATACGAGAACGGGGCAACCGGTGATACCAATGAACTTTATTTCAATTCGGTGAATATCACAGGCACGGCTCCTGCCGGCGCTTCCACGAACACCTGGGCTCTGTTTAGCAATACCAACATGAGCGCAAGGGATTTTAGGAACAATATATTTCAGAATGCACGCAGCAATACGAGCGGAACAGCCAGGCACTATGCCATACAGGTTGCAGGGAATACTGCGTTGACCATCGATTACAACGATTACACAGCTTCCGGCACCGGGGGTGTCCTGGGAAATTATGCAGGCGCTGATAAAAGCAGTCTCTCTTTATGGCAAACAGCAACAGGGCAGGATGCAAATTCACAAAATGTCATAGCGCCTTTTGTTTCCGCAACCAACCTGCACATTCCGGTCGGAACAGTAACCCCTTTGGCTTCCGGAGGAACGCCAATCTCCGGGATCACGACAGATTTTGACGGCGAATCACGGAATTCTGTAACTCCTGATCCGGGTGCCGACGAATTCCAGCCGATGAACTTCACCTGGACCGGAGCGACAAGCACTGACTGGAACACGGCGACGAACTGGAGTGCTGCCATGGTTCCATTTAACCGTTCCAATGTGATCATCCCGAACGTGACCAACCAGCCTATAATCGGTACCACAGGCAACAAGTGCCTGAATGTCACCATCCAAACCGGCGCATCACTGCAGGTAAACTCAGGTAAAGATCTGACGATCGGTGGAAATTTCACTCTGCAGCAGTGATAAAAAGAAGTAGCCCAGGTAGGTTACAAGGCCTGATTAACTGTTTCTCCTGACTGAATTATCATAAGGCTGACAAGTATTTATTTTGTTCCGGCAGAAACTTGTACGGGCAACCCATTGGATCGTCCATTCTTCAACGCAAGCTAACCAATGTAGGGGCGACCCTTGCGGTCGCCCTG
This sequence comes from uncultured Prolixibacteraceae bacterium, assembly GCA_964624935.1. Classification (GTDB taxonomy): domain Bacteria; phylum Bacteroidota; class Bacteroidia; order Bacteroidales; family FEN-979; genus FEN-979. The sequence continues at coordinate 1,571 of CAZUYY010000124.1, read as the reverse complement.
CCACTGCCGGACCTCTTTTCAACGGTAGATTTTATATTCATAATTGATATAATGTTCAAATATATCAAGGACTTCAAGCATATTTTGCCTCCCGAAACCTATTCTTACATGTTCAGTTCCAAATTCAAACGTTTCTGATGGCAAAAGCATAATCCCTTTTTCTTTCATTAGCCTTTCTGCAAATTCCATTGCCATTTCTTTGATGTTAAGTTTTACAAAAGCTGTCGAGCCTGAATTCGGTTTTATAAAGTCAAAAAAGCCTGCATTTCTGTTATGAAACGTTTCAAAATGTTTTAGGTTCGTCATTATTTTTTTAATATTAGGCTGTAAAAACCTATCAAGATTATTCAAAGCAATTGTTCCTAAGATTTCACTCGGTGCACTGTTGCAAATTGAAAGATAATCCTTGAAAGAGACGATCTTATCAAGTAATGCTTTGTTTTTTGTCGTCAGCCAGCCTAATCTTAAACCGGCAAGACCAAATGTTTTAGATGTTCCCCAGAGACTTATAGCATTTTCGTAAAGATCAGAGGCGGACGGGAGGTTGTCATCCGGGTCAGGATGAAGGAATCGGTACATTTCATCAGAAAAAACAGCAATGCCATTTTTTCTTGCAATATCCAATATTTCATTGTATTCGCAGATATTTGGACTGTATCCTGTTGGATTATGAGGGAAATTGATCACGATTAATTTTGTATCAGATCGGATGAGTCTTTTCAGATCAGAAGGATTATAATACCAGCTATTATCGTTTATTTCGGGCTTCCAGAAACTGACAAAGCAACCTGAATCTTTGGCAACCTGATATAACGACTGATACATTGGTGATTGGCAAACCACATGATCTCCCGCATTTAATAAAATGTTCATTGTGATGAAATTCAGTTCACCTGGTGAGGCAACGAAAATTTCGTCAATTGTGATACTCTGATAATGCTGCTTTATTGAAGTTCTTAATTCATCACTACCTGAACTTTCAGTGTAGCCTAACTTTAAATTATACCATTGTTTCAGTTCGTTTTCCGATGCCAGTTTCAATACATCCTGCATTTTATATCCGTCGCAGTCGGAACTTGATAATAAGTATTTCGTCCTGAACTCATATTTGGCAAAAAACCGTTCTACTGCAAAGTCTTTTATCTTCATTTAATAATGCCAGGTTTAGTGTTGCTGTTATCCAAAATTACGGCTAATGGTTCGCTGGTTATACTTATTTTAGATCCATTCTGATTCCTTGATGGTCCTCTCACTCACAATGTTGCCGGTATGTAAAGTCGCTTTTGGTTCAAAGAGCAGATTAAATACAATCTCTTTATTTGTATGTGGCCTTTGTTCAACGCCTTTTGGTATTATCAAAATTTCTCCCTCTTTGACTTCAACGGTACTGCCATCTCTGAAGTCTATCATCAGGGTCCCTTTAAACACCATGAATAATTCGTCCTCATTTTCGTGACTATGCCAGATAAAGTCGTCTTTCAGCTTACATAATTTTACATATTGCCCATTGAGTTCCCCGATAATATAAGGAGTCCATTGCTTTTCAAACAATGAAAATTTCTTCATAATGT
>CAZUYY010000123.1:0-7272 GCA_964624935.1 uncultured Prolixibacteraceae bacterium | reverse complement strand
CCTTCAACTATTATAAAAAAGGCTTTTATTCAGAAACTAAGGATATATCTGAAAGCCGATAACCTTGTTACATGGACCAAATACACCGGATACACACCAGAGATAGGCAGTTCGAATGTTTTAAATAACGGTGTCGATTATGGTGCTTATCCAACGACCTCGGTTTATTCATTAGGATTAAATTTAAATTTTTGACCAATGAAATCATCAAGAATTCTAATAATAATAATCGCATTGATTCTTTTCCTGGTGCCCCCTGGGTGTAAAAAATTTCTCGAGAAGGATCCCCAGGGAGTATTGACCGAAGATCAGTTTCCGACCAGTGCGTCTGATGCACTCCTGGCTACCAATGCCATATACGCACAGGTTAGGGACTGGTATTATAATTCAGGAGGGTATCCTATCCTTGATATCATGTCGGATGATGCAAGGAAAGGGAGTAATCCTACCGATCAGGCCAGTTATGTTGGCCCATATGATTATTTCGGAATCACTCCAACTTCAGATGGACTTGACCGTTGGTGGACTTCTCTTTACGTTGGCGTAAGACGCGCAAATGTCGTGATAGAGAAGGTTCCCCTGATCACAATGGATGATTCACTAAAAAGCAGGTACATAGGGGAAGCGAAATTTTTGAGGGCGTTGTTTTATTTTGATTTTGTCCGTGCCTGGGGTGGAGTTCCATTGGTAACAACAACAGATCCCCCACTGGGATTGGCACGCGCAAGTAAAGAAGCTGTTTATTCTCTGATAATCAGTGATCTTCAAAGTGCAATCAGTAGTTTGCCTCAAAAAAGTCAATATGCAACGACAGATCTCGGTCGTGCAACAAAAGAAGCAGCAGAAGCGTTACTTGCAAGGGTTTACCTTTTCAGGAATGATTTCGTCAATGCAGAAATTTATGCTATGGATGTTATAAACATGAACAAATACAGCCTCGAACCGGTTTTTATCAATGCATGTGGAGTTAACGGAAACAATGGGGTGGAATCAATTTTTGAGGTTGGAGCCTTGGAGGTAGAAAACCAGGATGCAGGGGGTAATCAATACGGAAACACCCAAGGGGTTAGGGGAGTGCCCAATAAAGGATGGGGATTTAACAGGCCTTCTATCAGTCTCAGGAATTCTTTCGAGGCAGGAGATCCACGATATAAAGGAACTGTGATCGACCTGAATGATACAATTGACGGGATCGTTATTCTCGGAGATGCACAAACACCTGATGTGACTAGGGATGCGCAGGGTAATATCATAGAAATTCAATGCTATAGCCGCAAAGTATGGGTGCCAGGTGCTACTACCACATCTAACTGGGGACTTCACCGTCGCCTGATCCGTTATGCGGACGTTTTACTTATGGCTGCCGAGGCCCTGAATGAAAATGGGAACCCCACACAGGCTCTTACTTATCTGAATATGGTGAGAGCCCGTGCCCGCCAGGGAAATCCAAACATACTTCCGGACTGTACGACGACGGACCAATCCCAACTAAGAGATAGCATATTTAATGAACGAAGACATGAACTTGCATTGGAAGGATTCAGGTTCTGGGACCTGGTGAGAACCGGGAGAGCGCCAGCAGTGCTTGGTCCACTGGGTTTTGTTACTGGAAAGAATGAAGTGCTACCGATTCCTCAAAGTGAAATTGATCTCTCGCAGGGAACGTTAGTACAAAACCCGAATTATTAATATTTATTAATCTTAATTATGTTTAACCTTTAAATGAATGATGTTATGAGAAAACAAATGTTGACTTTGAGTTCATTGCTTCTTGCAGTGATTCTTGTAGTTGGAATTTCGAGCTGCAAAAAAAAGGAAAGTTCGACCACAACTTTCGCGCTTTCATCTCTGAAAGCTGGTACGATTGACCTTAACGGAGCCACTCCTCCATCGAATGTTCCAAATAATGCGACTTTTATGGCGATCTTTTCAGTGGCAGTGAATCCGACAACTGCAACCACTTCAACTATAAGCCTCCTTGAGGGTTATGATACGGTGAACATTGCACTTACCGTCACAGTCACCGGAGGTACGATCACTATTGTCCCAACACAAACATTGGCTAATGGCGCAATGTATACACTTAAATTTGCAGCCGGAATAATGTCTACCGATGGTCAGGGCATTGCTGCATTTTCACGTTCATTTACGACCGTTGGCACTTTCGTCCCGGCAGGCGTAATTGCATACTGGAACTTTGAAAATAACACAAATGATCAGGTCGGTACGTTTAATTCTAATTACAGCAACATAACCTACAAACCCTCATACAGCACTGCTGCAGGCCAGGCAGGATTTTTTGATGGGAAAACCAGCATTGTCGAAATCCCGAATGGAGACCAGCTTGACGCCACCAAGGATTTTTCCATTGCTTTTTGGGTAATGGCTGATTCAGTTGGTCATGTTGATTCTTTAGGAAACCAGAAAGGACAATTTATCATCGGATTAAGTGCATTCTATGGTTTTGAGTTTGAGATCGCCGGAAACTATGGTTCATGTAAACTTTCTGCTTCCTATAATGTTGCAGATACGAGCACGGTTTCAGAAGACCTCTGGTTCGATGGTAGCGGTACAACAGGATCGAATGGCGGATGGGTAGGATGGACCTACTGCCGTAATTTGAAAACCAGTGGCGGTGTGGCTGCTTTGCTTAAGGATCAGTGGGCCAATGTTGTTTGTACATACAACAGTGCTACTAAAATCGGTACCATGTATATCAATGGACAGGAAGAGAAAGCACAGGATTTCAACCTCTGGCCTTCCGGAGCTTCTGACCATGGAGTTATCGGGCTGAAGTACAATGGTGTTGAACCACAGGAGTATCCTATTCTTGCTTTCGGCTTTATCAAATCACGGAACAGCACATTATGGAACGATCAAACATGGGGAAACTATTCTGATCAATATGCCAACCATTTCCAGGGTTTATTGGATGATGTAAGAATCTGGCATAAACCTCTTTCACCAGTTGAAATTACATTAATGTACAATTCTGAAAAACCAACTTCGAAGAAATAAGGTCATTTTTTCAGTTGTTCGTAATCAGGTTATTGGTAGTTATTTATTTTTCATTGACCTTAGTAGAGAAAAATAAATAACTGCCAATAACTTTTTATGACCCGGTTCATATTATGAAATCTTACCCTGTCATCGGATTGCTTATCCTTATTATGCTCATTTTCTTTCCATCCTGCAAAAAGAAGACTTCCAATACGGAAAGCCTTGTGGTGGAACTGGTAAAGGGTGGGAGCTATGAAATTACGCTTCAGGGTCCAAATTTTTTTATCCCTGTTGACAGCGCTATTGTTATTCAATTCAATGCTTCACTGGATACCGGTACAGTAAAGAAAAGCCTTATTCTGAAAAAGAATGGAAGTATCAGTGTATTGTTTGGGATCACTTATTTGAACAGGTATCAAACAGTAATACTTACGCCGGCGATAGCGCTCGATCCGCTGACAAATTACATTTTGCAGATAAGTTCTTCCCTGACTGGGTCTTCAGGAGAAGATTTCTACGGAACAAGTTATTCGTTTACCACGAATAACCGGAAACTTACTCTGAAAAGCGTTACCGTGAACGGGAAAGAATTCCAGCAAAATAAGAATTTGTCAAATATCGATTATAATCATGTTGACATAGAAGTTATGTTTTCTGATCCTCTCGATTCATCAGACTACAAAACATATTTTACTTTGGGGTCCAGTTATCTTTCCTTTTCGCTTTCTGACAGCAGCAAGAAAGTATCAATCACCAATGTATCTCCTTTGCCTGATTACACACTTACGCAATTCACCATTTCAAGCAGTCTCAAATCGAAAAAAGGATTACAATTCAATGGATTTTCAAATTCATTTTACACTTCGCTTGATTCGACTTATAAATTTCCGCCAATATCAGACGATGTCCTGCTAAATTTGGTACAGCAGCAAACCCTGAAATATTTTGTCGATTTTGCCCACCCTGATTGTGGGATGGCACGGGAAAGGAATACCTCTGGAGACGTGGTCACGACCGGGGGTTCCGGGTTTGGAGTCATGGCGCTTGTAGTGGGGATGAACAGGGGCTTCATCACCAGAGACCAAGGTCTTGCGCAATTTGGTAAGATACTCACCTTTCTTGAAACTTGTGATCGTTTTCAAGGGGCATGGCCGCATTGGATGAACGGAACCACAGGGAAAGTTGTCCCCTTCTCTCAGAAAGATGATGGAGGCGACATTGTGGAGACTTCTTATATGGTGATGGGGCTTTGTACCATGCGGCAGTACCTCGATTCAACCAATGCATCGGAAAAATTGCTGATAAACAGGATCAATGCACTCGATACAGCAGTGGATTATGAGTGGTACACGCAGGGACAAAACGTGCTATACTGGAATTGGTCTCCTGATTTCGGGTTTGCCATCAATGTAAAGGTCCAGGGATACAATGAAACACTCATCACTTATATCATTGCAGCTTCATCAACCACGCATTCCATTTCTACTGCAGCTTACACCCAAGGTTATGCACAGAACGGTGCCATAAAAAATGGCAATAGTTATTATGGAATAACGCTTCCTTTGGGTCAGGCTTATGGAGGCCCTCTGTTCTTTACTCAATATACTTACCTGGGATTGGACCCAAGAAACCTGAGTGATACTTATGCAAATTACTGGACACAGAATGTAAACCAGTCAATGATAAACTATTCATATTGTGTGGCTAATCCAAAGAAATATATCGGGTACAATGCATCATCGTGGGGACTAACTGCAAGTGATGACCCGGCTGGATATTCAGCTCATTCGCCGACAAATGACGATGGCGTTATCACGCCGACAGCGGCGGTATCATCACTTCCTTATACACCAGCCCAATCAATGAATGCAATCAGAAATTTTTATTATATACTTGGAAATCGCCTATGGGGACAATATGGGTATTATGATGCCTTTGATGTCTCCGCAGGTTGGTGGGCATCATCTTATATTGCAATTGACGAAGGCCCTATCGTAGGAATGATCGAAAATTACCGCACACAATTACTGTGGAACCTGTTCATGTCATGTCCGGAAATTCAGCAAGGGTTGACAAAACTTGGGTTTACATATTAAACAGTAATTACTGCATATAAAACTTAAAACCTTATGCATGTTAATCCCGGATTCCTGAGATCCTTCATTACTGCATTCGGATTTTTTCTGTTGATTCGGATGGCAGATGCCCAGGAAACGGCAATTGCAAGGCTTTCTCAGGCCGACAGTATTAAGGTTGAGAATTTACTCTCACAAATGACCCTGGATGAGAAGATAGGTCAGTTATCCCTGTTTGCTTCCGGTTGGGATGTTACAGGTCCCACGCTAAATTCCAGTTACAAACAGCTTATCAGGGATGGCAAAGCAGGGGCTATTTTAAATGCGAGGGGTGTGGATTATGTAAAGAGTCTCCAAAGAATTGCAGTCGAAGAATCCCGTTTAAAAATACCGCTGATCTTTGGACTGGACGTGATTCATGGTTATTGTACTATTTTTCCGATCCCTTTGGGACAGGCGGCAAGCTGGGATCTTGATGCCATTGAAAAAGCAGATCGGATAGCTGCTATGGAGGCCTCTGCCGGAGGGATAAACTGGACGTATGCCCCTATGGTGGACATTGCACGGGATCCACGATGGGGAAGGGTTTCTGAAGGGGCAGGTGAAGATACCTGGCTTGGATCCCGGATTGCAGAAACAAGGGTAAGGGGGTTCCAGGGCAAGGGGTATGGGGATGCTAAGCATATCATGGCATGTGCAAAGCATTTTGCTGCTTACGGTGCCCCGCAGGGTGGCCGTGATTATAATACTGTAGATATGTCCACGCTTTCCCTTTATGAATACTATCTGCCTTCCTATAAAGCATGTGTCGATGCAGGCGTTGCCTCTATAATGACTTCGTTCAACGAGATAAACGGAATACCATCCACATCAAATAAATGGCTGCTGACGGAACTTCTCCGTAAAGATTGGGGATTTAAAGGTTTTGTTGTTACCGATTATTCTGCCATCAATGAACTGATCAACCATGGTGTGGCCGAAGACGTAAAATCAGCAGCAGAACTATCCCTAAATGCAGGAGTGGACATGGACATGGCAGGAAGCGCTTTTTTAAACTGTCTTCCTAGTCTTATTAATGAAAAAAAAGTAAATATTTCAACTATCAATGAAGCCGTACGCCGTATTCTGCGTGCAAAAATTCAGTTAGGCTTGTTTGATGACCCCTACCGTTTCTGTAATAAGCAAAGGGAACTGACCGATATAATGACGAAAAAAAGCCTTGATTATGCCAGGAAGCTCGTATCGGCAACCTGCGTATTGCTAAAGAATGACAATCACACGCTTCCTGTTCCTCCAACTGTAAAAATCCTGGCTGTGATTGGTCCGCTTGCAGATGCAAGGAGAGAGATGTTAGGTAACTGGAGGGCAGCCGGGGACTGGAAAAAATGTATCACCCTGATTGAAGGGATAAGGAATAAATGTGGAGGATCAGTCAAAATCGTTTATCAAAAGGGATGTAATATTAACGATAAAGATATTACAAGGATTGGATCAGCCGTAGAACTTGCACGCGAAGCCGATTATGTGATCCTTGCCCTCGGCGAAAGCGAAGATATGTCAGGAGAAGCTGCTTCAAGGTCGGACATTGACCTGCCGGGAGTACAGAACCAATTGGCCGATGCTGTGATCAAAGCCGGTAGACCCACAGTGGTGGTTCTTTTTAATGGACGACCTCTGGCCATTTCGCATTTAAATGACATTGCCCCTGCCATACTTGAAAGCTGGTTTGGAGGAACCGAGGCTGGTAACGGCATCACTGATGTTTTATTCGGGGATGTCAATCCTTCGGGTAAGATCACTATGAGTTTTCCAAGAAATACCGGGCAGATCCCTGTATTTTACAATGCCAAGAATACAGGAAGACCATATAACCCTGATCGTCCGGATGAGAAATATGTTTCCAGATATCTTGATATCCCGAATTCGCCACTTTATCCGTTTGGATTTGGTCTGAGCTATACCAGCTTCATTTATTCAGGCATTAAAGCAGTCGTCATTGGAGACACTATTACAATCTCCTCAAATGTTACCAATACCGGCGACCGTGATGGGGAGGAGGTAGTGCAGTTATACATCCAGGACAAAACAGCGAGCATCACCCGCCCGGTCAAAGAACTGAAAGGATTCAGAAAACTTTTGATCAGGAAAGGGGAAACCGTTAATGTATCATTTATATTGACGCGGGACGATCTTTCTT
>CAZUYY010000122.1:0-7287 GCA_964624935.1 uncultured Prolixibacteraceae bacterium | reverse complement strand
AACAATGAAGCAACTTAGAACCCTGTCTTTGTCAATTTTGGCAAAGACAGTCTGGATATCGGCAAAACCTGCATTGGTTATCCACATCTTCTGTCCATTCAAAATATAATGTTTACCATCATCTGACAGGCGAGCATTGGATTTACCAGAATTAGCATCACTTCCTGCACCGGGTTCGGTGAGACAATAAGCCCCAAGGCATTCACCGGTAGCCAGCCGGGTCACATATTTCTGTCGCTGCTCTTCATTCCCATAATACATTATTGGCAAAGTACCGATACCAGTGTGAGCCATGAATGCTACAGAGAAGGAATAACCTGCGCCGATCGTTTCGGCAGCCAGCATCTGTGTGATGAATGATTGACCGAATCCACCATATTCTTCCGGTAAAGCAATACCCATCAATCCCAGTTGCCCGGCTTTCTTTAAGATGTTCTTCATGAGCTGGATATCCGGTGCATCTGTCTTCTCAACATTAGGGTACACTTCTGTCTCAAGAAAATCCTTACATGTTTGTGCAATCATCAATTGTTCTTCATTGAATTCTTCAGGAATAAACATATCCTGAAAACATATCTCATCTACAAGGAATTCTCCGCTTTTTAAGGTTTTTCCATTTTCCATTTTCAAATTGTTAAATTAGCGTTTGGTAGTGAAGAATAATAAGAATTATAATTGTTTTTTTGTTGTTGCTATAGATTCAACGAAAGTGCAATCATTTCTGCAATATCAAGATTTTTAACTGTATCGATCTTATCCTTATACTTTAAGCCGTCTGTCAGCATGGTCATGCAAAATGGACATGCTGAAGCTATAACCTCTGCTCCTGTCTTTAATGCTTCTTCCGTGCGTTCCATATAGACTTCCTTATTCCCTTGTTCAGCTTCTTTGAACATCTGTCCGCCTCCGGCACCGCAACAGAGAGCGAAACTCTTATGTCGTTTCATCTCTGTAAAGTTGTGGGTCATTTTCTTCAGGATTGATCTCGGTTCATCGTAAATCCCATTTCCCCTGCCAAGATAACAAGGATCATGGTAGGTAACTTTTGTTTCAGAAAATAAGGATAGATCTATTTTCAACTTACCATTTTGGATGTTGGTCTCAATAAACTGCAGATAGTTAATAACTTCATAGTTACCACCGAGGTCAGGATATTCATTTTTCAGAATATTATAGCAATGTGGGCAAACGGTAATGATCTTCCGGACACCATAGGATGTAAATAAATCGATATTCCGCAATGCCTGCATTTGATAGAGCATCTCATTTCCAGCCCTTCTGGCAGGATCCCCTGTACATGATTCTTCCTTTCCCAGGACGGCATAGTCGATCCCGAGATAAGCCAGGAGCTTTGCAAATGCCCGAACAACTTTTTTATACCTGTCGTCATATGCACCGGCACAACCAACCCAGAACAGGTAATCTGGTTTTTTGCCACGTGCAAACAATTCTGCCATTACAGGTACTTCAAGTTTGCGGGTTTCCATTTGGCATTATATATTATTAATTCGTTCTGATTTCAAGATCTCTGGCCCACAAAAGGCGGTCTTCAGGTGAGTACTGCCAGGGAGCGCCATTATTTTCAATGTTGCTGAAAGTGGTTTTAATTAATCCGGGAGCTGAACCTTCTTCCATAACGAGGTACCTGCGCATATCAACAATAAGAGTCGGATGATTGATGCTGATAGGGCATTCCCGCGCACAGGCATTACATGTTGTACAGGCGCAGAGTTCTTGTTCGGTTATATAATCCCTGATAAGTGATTTATGATCATCATAAGTTTTACCAGTTTTTACAAGGCCCGGTCCTTTTTCTTTCATGCGTGCCCTGACATTCATGATGATCTTCCTCGGAGATAATTTTTTTCCAGTAATATTGGCAGGACAAACAGCAGTACAGCGTCCGCACTCTGTACAGGCAAGAGAATCAAGGTAATTTTTCCATGAAATGTCTTCAACATCTTTCACCCCGAAACGTTCCGGAGACGCCACCGGTTCCACAATATTAAAAACTGCATTGGGATCCATCATCAGCCTGACCTCATGGGTCACCTTATCCATATTGGGAAGTTTCCCTAACGGGTCAAGCCTTGATAAAAAAACATTCGGAACTGACATAAAGACATGGAAATGCTTTGAGTAAGGAAGATAATTGGCAAAAATAAAAATCGTCAGGATATGTGACCACCAGAATAATTCGTACCAAAACCCTGGTGCTGATTTTGTTGTGAAAGAGAACATTCCAAGTAGAAGTTTGCTTACAGGATAGATACCGGCAATATTTTCATTCTTTAATTCATTGATCGCCAGGTATGATATATTCATTCCCTGCAATGAGATCATAAGGAACAGGATCATTATCAAGGAAACTTTGGCATCAATATGAGAAATGGACTTCATCTCTATCCCTTCAAATCGTTTTACATGAAGGAAGAATCGTCGTCCAAGGAAGATAATGATAGTAATGCTTATAACAATTGCAAAGATGTCTCCTGAACCAGTTATTAAATTGTAAAACCAACCAAGCTTCTGTAAGACGTGTTCAGTCCCGAACAAACCATCGATGACCATCTCTAAAGAACCAAAAAGGATGACGCAGAAACCCCAGAATACCAAAGCATGAAGAGTACCGATCAAAGGTTTTCGAAGAATACGGGTTTGTCCGAAGGCAACGACAAACATGATCTTAACCCGTTTTAATAAATTTCGTACAGGGAATGCCTTCTTTGTAAGCTTAAAAAAACGGAGAATACGGATTGAGGTATAAAAGAATATTCCTAGTGTGACGATTAAGAAAAAAGCAAAAATGTATTGTTTGACCATATTATTTAATCAGTCTGATCCTGAATATCAACAAAAAATATAACCTGTAAATCGGCCTGTGCAGTTATTTTCCTTTTATTTCTTTTACTGCGTTGATAAGTTTAGGAAGAATTTTTGCTGCATCCCCGACAATCCCGTACCGGGCTGCTTCAAAAATCGGGGCGTCTTTATCGGTGTTAATTGCTGCAATGCATTTTGAAGAACTGACGCCTGCCAAGTGCTGTGTTGCACCTGAAATACCGATTGCAAAATAAAGATTTGGTGCAATAATCTTACCTGTTTGTCCGGTATGCTCCTCATGGGGCCTCCAACCTTCATCTGAAACCGGCCTTGAGCATGCAGTTGCTGCTCCCAGCAGTTCAGCAAGTTCAACCAACGGTCCCCAGTTATCAGGTGATTTCATTCCACGTCCTCCTGAAACAACCACTTCGGCATCAGTCAATAGTATCTTACCTGATTGTTTCTGAACCTCTTTAACCTGAGTTTTAACCAATCCAGGTTCCAAAGTTACGGGTACACTTATGATTTCAGGTTCACCTGGTTGTTCAATAAGTTCAAATGAATTCTGTGACAGTGTAAGTATTTTTTTCTCTGAACGAATTAAAACATCGGCAAATGCATTTCCTGAAAATACTTTTTTATAGATTACAAAGGGTTCTGTACTTAAGGGAAGTCCGCTGACACCTGATCCCACCCCGGCTTTCATGCGAACAGACAGGCGTGGGGCAATTGCCTTACCAGTAATATTATTGGAAAGAACCACCAGGGATGCATTCTCTTTTTCAGCGATATCAGCGATGGTGTTTACCCAGGTCTGGTTATCCAGCACATTCAATCCTTCACCATTTGCCCTTATGATCTTTGCAACGCCATATTTCCCAAGTTTTTTCAACTCATCATCTGAAACTGCTCCAATTGTCAACGCGATCGCTGAGGTGTTAAAAATCTCAGACAATTTCGTAGCATAGGAAACCAGTTCAAAGGAGAGTTTTTTAAATTTCCCATCCCAATTTTCTGTAAAAACTAAAACTGACATATTGCTTTTTGTTTGTTTATAAGATCAGATGACTTTTGCTTCATTCTGTAACATTTCAATCAATTGTCCCGGTAGTTCAGGGTCAATAAACTTGCAGGCTGCATGGGGTTTGGGTAATTCATATTTTTTCACCTCGGTCATAGATTCGAAGGTAAAAGGTTCTGATACTTTTATTGGTTTTGTCCGGGCCATCATAATCCCACGCATGGCAGCGATCCGCGGTTCTTTGGAAATTCCTTTCTGACCAATTGCAACAAATGGGGAAGGAATAGTAAGAATTTCTTTGCCGCCATCGATATCCCGGTGGATCACAACTTGTCCGTTTTCAATGTTCAGGAAAGAAACGGCTGAAACGGAAGGTATTCCAAGAAACTCAGCAAGCATCCCTCCTCCCGTCGAACCATTGTAATCGCTGGATTCTATCCCGCAACGAATGATGTCGTAAGGATTATTTTTAATCACTTCGGCCAATTGGGCTGCAACAAAATAAGCATCCGTGGGTTCTGCGTTTATGCGGAAAGCATCATCAGCTCCGATGGCCAGAGCTTTACGGATCGTAGGTTCTGATGCAATTAGTCCTACATGAGCAACTGTTACCTGCTGGATATTATTTGCCGGAATATCTTTGAGTTCCAAAGCCCGTGTAAGTGACAATTCATCCCATGGGTTTATTATCCATTGGATCCCGCTGGTATCGAGCCTGGTAAAGTTGTCGACAAACTTGATCCTTGTTGTCGTGTCGGGGACATTACTAATGCAAACCAGTATTCTCATTGATATGGGTATTAGTAAAATATGGAAGAATTTTCATTCATTACAGGGGTGCAAAGATAAAAGAAAATTGGATGGAACCCCTGAATCATGATTCCTCATCCAATGATTTGTTGTACTGTGTCATGGCTTTAAGACTCATGGCCATGCTCGAAAACCCACCGTCATGGTATATATTCTGCATGGTTACTTTCCGGCTGAGATCAGAAAAAAGAACAACAGAAAAATCGGCGCATTCTTCAGCTGTTGCGTTTCCTAATGGAGACATCCGGTCGGTAAAATCAACGAGACCGTCCATTCCTTTAATTGCACTTCCGGCTGTTGTTTTTGTAGGCGATTGCGATATCGTATTAATCCGGACATTCTTTTCCCTGCCATAAATATAACCGAAACTGCGGGCAATGGATTCCAACAATGACTTTGCATCGGCCATATCATTGTAACCTACCAGGGTCCGCTGGGCTGCAATATAGGTAAGTGCCAGGATAGATCCCCATTCATTAATAGCATCCATCTTCTTGGCAACCTGTAACATCTTATGAAACGACAACGCCGAAACATCAATCGTTTTCATGAAATAATCATAGTTGATGTCATCATATTCCCGCGACTTTCGCACATTCAAAGACATACCTATTGAATGGAGCACAAAATCGATTTTCCCGCCAAAAATCTCCATGGTACGCCGGAAAACCTGTTCAAGATCGCTGACACTGGTGGCATCCGCGGGAATGATCTCGGCATGGCATTTTTGAGACAATACATTGATCTCACCGAAACGCAAGGCGACGGGAGTATTGGATAGTGTGAATACTGCGCCCTGTTCATAGGCCTTCTCTGCAATTTTCCATGCGATGGATTTATTATCCAACGCCCCGAAGATGATTCCTTTTTTATTATTTAATAATTGACAAGCCATATTCTTCAGAATTAAAAAAGATCACTTTCCCATCAGTTCCTTTGCAGTTTTCAAGGCTGCATCAGAAACGTTTTCATTACTCAGCATTTTAGCAATCTCCTGGACCCTTTCTTTTTGTTCCAGTTTTTTTAACCTTGTCCTTGAAGTATTATTCTCGTTCGTTTTAAAAACCCAATAATGAGATTGTCCTTTTCCAGCTATCTGCGGCAAATGTGTGATCGCGATCACCTGCATAGAGTCACTCATCTTTCTGAGGATATCGCCGACCTTACCGGCCACTTCGCCTGAAACTCCCATATCAATCTCATCGAAGATAATTGTAGGAAGAAGGTTCTTTTGTGAAATAAGTGATTTAATAGTCAGCATGAGGCGTGACAACTCTCCCCCTGAGGCAATCCTGGAAATTTCACTTAAGCCAATCCCTTTATTTGCACTAAAGAGGAACCGCACACTATCTATGCCATCGGGAGTCACATCTTCCAATCTGATTAAATCAATTTTTATCTGTGCATCCTGCATTCCAAGTTTTATAAGGGTTTGTCTTATCTTCTCCTCTAATTCAGGGATGACTTTTCTTCGATTTCCGGATAGCTTTTCTGCCTCATTGAAAAGATGTTCCCTGACCAGCCCCAATTCTTTATTCATGACAAGGATCCTGTCTTCCAGGGATGTCACTTCCATTAGCTTTCCGTTTAATTGATCCTTTACAGCAAGAAGGCTTTTGATATCCTGACTATTATGTTTCTTTTCAAGCCGATTGATCAGGTCAAGCTTGGCCGTGAGTGTATCGATCTCAGCCGGATCAAAATCGATATCTTGTTCGATTTTTTCCATATTGGCGGCAATATCCCGAAGGTCGATCTGATTGCTCCGAAGCCGCTCACCGATCTCTTTTAGCGACGAATGAAAACGGGAAAGATTATTTGTGATATTGGTTATCCCCGATAGCCGGTCTGTAATGTTCTGTTCTCCAAGTGAAAGCATA
This sequence comes from uncultured Prolixibacteraceae bacterium, assembly GCA_964624935.1. Taxonomy (GTDB): domain Bacteria; phylum Bacteroidota; class Bacteroidia; order Bacteroidales; family FEN-979; genus FEN-979. The sequence continues at coordinate 753 of CAZUYY010000122.1, read as the reverse complement.
TCAAGGGCCTGCAGCAATCCGGTTTTGATCTCTTCGGCATGTGAAAGTATTTCGAGGCGTTGTTCGGCTGATTCCTGCTCCCCGTCTGTCAATTTTGCCCCTTCCAGCTCATCCCGGAGAAATTGATAATAATCTTTATCTTTCCTCGCAAGTGTCTCCCTTCTTATTAAATCTTCGACCTCAGCTTTAAGTTTTACAAAATGGGCAAAATGTTCGCGATATTGCTGAATGATCCGGATATTATCAGAATAATTATCCAGCACAGCCAGTTGAAAATCAGCATTGTTCAGGGTAATCACTGAAAATTGGGAATGGATATTCACCAGGTGGTCACCCAACTCTCTCATCTGTGCAAGGTTGACAGGGGTATCGTTAACAAATGCCCTGGATTTGCCATTTTGCAAAATCTCCCTACGAAGGATGGTGGTATCATCGTAATCGAGTTCATGCTCTCTGAAGAGGTTCTCAAGATGATAGCCCTTGATGGCAAAGGCGCCCTCTACAACACATTTTCTTGATTTATCAAGCAGAACAGAAATATCTCCACGGTTTCCAAGGATAAGGGATAAAGCGCCTAAAAGAATTGATTTTCCGGCACCGGTTTCTCCTGTGATGACAGAAAAGCCCTCTGAGAAATCAATCTCAAGATGATCAATTAAGGCATAATTTTCTATCTCTAGTCTTGAGAGCATATACTTCCTCTTAACAGTAGTCCGTCACAAAAATAAGATAAAAGAATTACTTTCCGCTTAA
>CAZUYY010000121.1:0-7329 GCA_964624935.1 uncultured Prolixibacteraceae bacterium | reverse complement strand
AATTATTGGTGATAATTAGAATTGTACTGATTAGATGGACCAAAAGTAAAAAAATTCTTCCAATCATAAGATTGAGCAAACAGGATTCTTCATGATTACCAGGGAGCCATTGCGGATTATTCAAAAGCCATTAAAATTGATCCGGCATATGCTTATACTTACAACAACCGTGGAAATGCAAAAAATGAAATCAAAAGTAATCAGGGTGCTATTGTGTAGAAAACGGTCAAGTTGACCTCAATCTGCCGATTTTGATTGACCACCTTACGCTGTTCAATATCAGTACCGTGAGGTGATCAGGTTGCTCTGGCGAAGACTGGCCAAAGTGAGCGTTTTTTCCATTTTGTTGTCATAATTTTTTTAACTATTCTCCCATTCGTAGTGGGCAAACTTGCCTGCATTTCGAGCAGGTGTAAATATCCCAGCCCCTTGGGTGCTCAAGCGTTGAGTATTCCCTGCATAACTTCTGGTTAACCGTGACACCGTCCAATGCTTCTACTGGACAGGCTTCAAGACATAACCTGCAATTGGGCGGGCAGTCGAGATCATCCACAATTGAATCGGACTCAATTGCAGCATCAATCAGGATTGCTCCGATATAGACAATATTACCCAGTTTCCTGTTTATTAGCAAAGTATTCCTTCCCAGAATACCCAGTCCGGCATTGTAGGCTGCGTGTCGCATCGATAGGATACCCATTCCGTGCTTGTTTTCCGCATCCCAGTGAAGGTATGGAACATCCGTAGGAACCGGGATTGCATGGATGCCTTGTTTTTCGAGTGTATAACAAAGGTTCAGCCCGATCTTGTCCAAAGCATCATAAAGACGACCTGCAGTATGTGTATAAACAACGGGATTTTCAGTATTGATGACTTCTGGCGGCATCTGTTTCAGAAAAACTACAATGGATTTGCACCGGCTGTAAATGTCACACGGATGGAATCCGTTGGGAGCATCATCAAACCGTTCACTATTGGCAATGCCGCACAGGTCGGCACCAAGACCCATGGCAATGATTTTTATGTTTTCGGCTGTTAACATTAGTCAGAATGGTGGATGCGAGGAATGATATCGGCAATGAAGGCTTTCATATCCTAAAATGTTTATACGCCTGCAAGGTAGGAAGAAAAATGAAATTATATCAAGCACCGGTCAACTTTAAACCCGGATTACGAGTTATCATTCGTGTACTTGGATAAAACCGTCAAAGCGAGCGTTTTTTCCACCCATAATCAAAATAACCGCAATATTTAAGTCTATTCAAACGTTATCCGGCAATTTAAAAGACAACACAACATAAAAAAACAGAAAGACAAAATGAACAAACAAAAAAACGAAGCGATAAATACAGCTTCAACTAAAGACACAACACCTAAGGTGACTGGAATTGGTGGAATTTTCTTTTATTCCGACAATCTGAAGGAAACGATAGAATGGTACACCAAAAATTTAGGGATTGAAATAAATGATTGGGGTTCTTCGGGTTTTGAATCCAGAAACATTAACAGACCTGACGAGATAACCTCTCTTCAATGGAAACCTTTTGAAAAAGGCGATGAGTATTTTTTCCCATCCAAAAAAGATTTTATGATAAATTACCAGGTTCAGAATATTGAAGAACTTGTAAACAAACTCAGAGAAAACGGAGTAACTATCCTTGACAGCATTTCGACTTACGACTTTGGAAAATTTATTCATATAATGGACTCAGAAGGAAACAAAATAGAACTTTGGGAACCCAAATGACCGCATATTTATTGCAATGGGCGGGCAGACTGGATAAAACAGTCAAGTTGATCACACTCCACCGATTTTGATTGACCACCTTATTCTCATTTGATGTGATTCTTAAATAGTTATATATAAACCTGCATATGAAGTCATTTGATTCTCCCCTGTCAAAGTATGACCAACGGAAAAGAGAAAATGAATATATTTGGAAAAATTTAAAGAACCTCCCAGGGTCAAACCGGTAACTGAATGTTCGCCTGTTGTTGAGGCTGTGTGGTAATAGGTTTCAGTACCAAGGGTTAAAAAATCAGTAAAATCATACTGGACCTCCCACCCTGTGAAAATCCAGTTTTTATTGCCGGTTCCCGGATTAATCCAGTACCCCCCACCACCATAGGTCGTGAGTTTATTCCATGATTTCTGAATCCATATTGGTAAGTAAATTTGAAAATTTTGTTGACCGAACCGTGAATCATTAATTGTTGGAACTTCTGCAATAGGGAAAACCCCTATCTCAGGGATGCTCTCTGTTTCTTTAATAAACCTGTATTTTACTCCAAGTTCAGTATAGGTATAACCATAATATAAATCAGAAGTAGCATTAAATAAATAAGTGGTAGGCAATACCAAGTGGAGTTGAACATTATTTACAACACCCCAGTTTATTTCTATATGGGGTAAAGTTCCGGTTGCAGAATGGGTTCTGATATCAAAAACATTTTCGGAGGAAAGGTAATATTCCCAGTGACGAAAAGGTACAGGGTCTGGGTCATCAGTAAAAAAGGGAGGGCCAGCCTCTGACTGATTCACTGATAGTGCTATAATCAAGAAGATTATACACCAACTAATTATCGAACCTGTAATTACCTTCATCATTCAGTTCGCATTTACCCGAGGGAGTTTTTATACTAATAAATTAATTACTTTCATTTGTAACAAATCCAATTGTAACAAGTGTGCAAAGATAAAAACAGTTTATCTATTTAGATTTATTTCAAATAAAATTAACGAATGGAGAACATTACCCGGTTCACTCTCAACCAATCCTGTTTTTTTTATCTGTTTTGTCACAGTTTAAAAACTTATCGTATATTTGCGATAAACAATTTCCAATGGCATATACAAGCACCGATTATAAAGAAGATGAAATTCAAATGGCTCGGTTTGCAAAGGCATTGAGCCATCCGGCCAGAATCGCCATCCTCAAACTATTGGCCTCAATGGACACCTGTTTTTGTGGTGAAATAGTGGAATTACTTCCGATAGCCCAAGCTACTGTATCCCAACATCTGAAGGAATTGAAAGACTCCGGTTTGATTCAGGGAGGTATCGAACCACCTAAAATCAGGTATTGTATTGAACCGGAAAACTGGAAGAAAGCCAAACAATTGTTCTCGGTTTTCTGGGAAGAATCCTATCTGTCCAAAACTGAAAGATAAAAAGTTAATTTAGAAATGGCACTATTCTAAAATCAATCGAAATATGAATATTCACAAGAAAGACATCAAAGAGATTGTCAAAGAAAAATACAGGAAGATAGCCCTTCAATCAAAAAAGGAAAATGAAACATCCTGTTGTGGAGCTGGTGGGTGCTGTGATGTAGACTATACCATCTTTAGTGAAAACTATGAAAAGGTAGAGGGGTACAACCCCGATGCAGACCTTGGACTCGGATGTGGAATACCTACTCAGTTTGCTCAGATAAAAAAGGGGGATACAGTTCTGGACTTAGGTTCAGGAGCCGGTAACGATTGTTTCGTGGCTCGTGCTATCGTCGGCGAGACGGGGAAAGTTCTTGGACTGGATTTCAGTGACACAATGCTTGAAAAGGCAAGAGAGAATGTCAAAAAACTTGGTTTTACCAATGTTGAATTCGTTAAAGGAGATATTGAGGAAATACCTGTTTCATCCGACATTGTTGATGTGGTGGTGAGTAACTGTGTTCTCAACCTTGTTCCTGACAAGAAGAAGGCCTTCTCCGAAATATACCGTGTTCTGAAAAAGGGTGGCCGGTTCAGTATATCTGATGTTGTATTAAAGGGAATACTTCCAAAAAATTTGAAGGATGATGTGGTTATGTTTGCTGGTTGTATCTCAGGTGCCATTCAAAAGGACGAATATCTTGGAATAATCAATAAAACAGGATTCAACTCTGTGACAGTGAATAAGGAAAAGGAAGTCGAACTTCCCAAAGAAATCCTGCGGAATTACATTAATGACACTGAACTTGGTGAGTTTAAGAATAAGAACATTGGGATATTCAGTATTACGGTAACCGCAAGTAAATAAATCAATATGAGCCTTTCAAATAACCGACTGATGATGTATCCACCATTGGCTAAAGTCAGATACGAAGAACTTGGGGATGTATTCAGAAATGTTAAGATTCTTACAGTTTCATTAATCCAGAACTGGATTATCGGCACCATCTTCATGTTCCTGCTTGCTATTAGTTTCCTTAAACGGCTACACTGTCATTCACGGCTGCAAGTAATAATTTTGAGTTGGCGATAGCAGTTGCAGTAGCTGTGTTTGGAATCAGTTCAGGAGTTGCATTCGCTGCCGTTATAGGGCCACTTGTGGAAGTTCCGGTACTCATAAGTCTGGTAAATCTGTCCTTCTGGTTCAAACAGAAATATTTTTCTAAAGAAATAATCTGAGTGATGGAAAAAATAAAAGTTCTTTTCGTTTGTGTTCACAATTCAGCCAGAAGCCAAATTGCTGAAGCCTTGTTAAATCACCTGGCAGGGAACAAATTTGAAGCTACCAGTGCCGGTTTGGAAAAAGGAACGCTGAATCCTCATGCGGTTAAGGTCATGTCTGAAATCGGAATAGACATTTCAAAGAATCAGACAAAAGATGTTTTCGAATTTTACAAGGATCATCGTCTTTTCAATTATGTCGTCACTGTCTGTGATGCTGCCAATTCTGAACGATGTCCAATCTTTCCAAGTGCTTCCAAAACTCTCCACTGGTCATTTGTAGACCCATCGTCGCTTACAGGAACAGAAGAAGAAATACTGGGAAAGACAAGAGAAATTAGGGATGAAATTAATGATGAAATAAAGAAATTTATTGAATCCTGTTCATAATGGAAAAGTCTTATTTGTGTCTGCGGCTGGCATCTCGAAATGCACCACTGGATTAATTTTTTTCATATTGTTTGATATTTAGTAAAATAAAGCCGATCCCACAGTCCGGTATGGCTTTGAGGTGCCATAAGGATGTGATATATGGATAAAATTAACTGCGTTTTTACTCCATGGACAAAGACGAAGAAGGAAATCTCAATTTCGGAGTCTTCCTATACTTTTTTTCAATTTCTACTTTTCTTTTTGATCTGGATGGTTTTTCTTTCTTTGTTCAATGGAATTTTTCACCATTTTGGTTAAAACACTTATATCAATGTCTTCAAGTTTTTGAATATAAATACAGCCTTTGCCTGTTTTATGTTTTCCTAATTTCGATAGCAATTCTTCTCTATTATCGAAGTTAGATGTAAGATATAAAGTAATAGCATTTGACCTTGATGCTATTCCTGCAAGAGGTGCATCCCCTTCGTGTCCGCTTTCATATTTGTAATGATAATTCCCAAATCCTAGAATGCTTGTTCCCCACATTGTTGGTTCAAGACCTGTATGTTCAGTTATTTTATCAATTATTGTCGAGCAATCTTTACGTTTTTTATCGTCAGCGATTTTCGTTAAAAAGTCGGAAACACTATTTTGAGTTTCTATTGTTTTATTTTTTGCCATAAAGTATGTTAGTTATATTTATTATTACCAGATGTATCAATATTTTTTTATCAGACTACAAAGATATAACGAACTATTCCCGTATTTGGTCATTGTCCCTGATTTTTCAAAGAGTTCAAGTCAAACACTATGAAATAGAAGAAATTAACCAACAATATTTGGAATGGCAGTGCTGGATAAAACAGTCAAATTGACCACCCTCCGCCGATTTTGATTGACCACCTTACCCTCAAACTTTACAATTCCGATCCTACTTCAAATTTGCCATTTTGCCATCTTGCCATTTGATTTTCGTTGATCAATATTCGATTATTCTAAAAAAATCAATACCCAATACCCAAAACCCAATACCCAAAACCCAATACCCAAAAACCCAATACCAAATTTTAATTCATCGTTCAATATTTGATTGTTGAGATGCACTTGAAACATAAAAATGTATTATATTTGCATTTTTAGGAACCAATTATGTAATTCAAAATACATTTTATGGAACGTAAGATTGAAAAAGAACTGGTCAACTGGAAAAATAGTTCATCTCGTTTGCCACTGATCTTACAGGGGGCCCGGCAAGTTGGTAAAACATACAGTTTGCTTCAATTCGGACGCAAGTACTATAAAAATACGGCCTATTTCAATTTTGAAAGCAGTGATGAATTACATGACATTTTTGACCGGGATCTCTCTCCCTCACGAATTCTGCGTGAACTTTCCGCCTTTATATCAGAACCTTTGATCCCAGGGGATTCTCTTATCATTTTTGATGAAATACAAGCCTGTGAAAGAGCTTTGACGTCCCTGAAATATTTCACCGAAGAGGCTCCGGAATACCATCTTGCTGCAGCCGGCAGTCTTTTAGGCGTTTCAATTAATCGCAAGCGTCATTCATTTCCGGTTGGTAAAATCCGGTTTCTGACGATGCATCCAATGGATTTTGAAGAATTCCTGCTTGCACGGGAGAAGGATAATGCAGTTTCGATCATTCGGGATTCATACGAGAATAATGAAGCATGCAGCCTCCATGAAACCTTCCTTGACGATTACCGGGTCTTTATCGGAGTCGGAGGGATGCCACAAGTGGTCAATGAATTCATTCAGACCGGTGACTACAACATGGTGGTGGCATTGCAAAAGAATATCAAAGATGCCTACATTGCTGATATGGCAAAGTATGCCGGGACATCAGAAACTGTTAAGATAATCTCTGTTTTTAATAGTGTTCCGGCACAACTGGCAAAGGAAAACCATAAATTTCAGTATAAGATCATCAAAAGTGGCGCAAGGGCAGTTCAGTATGAATCAGCCCTTGATTGGCTGTCTGCTTCCGCAACGGTTAATAAATGTATAAAAGTATCCCGGGGACGAGCACCACTCATTGCTTTTGCTGAAGCAGCTTCTTTCAAATTATATATGGCAGACACGGGTCTGTTGTGCGCCGGGTATGGTATTCCTCCTAAGCTTTTTCAGATTGAATCGACATCCTGGCAGGCCATAAAAGGAGCACTTACAGAAAATTATGTCGCATCTGCCCTGGTCGCCAATGGATATACTCCATTTTACTGGGAATCAGAAGGGAAAGCTGAAATTGATTTTTTAATCCAAACTCAAAGTGGTGAAGTTATTCCCGTGGAAGTGGAATCATCAGAAAAGGTAAGATCAAAAAGTATGCAACAGTTTATTTCAAAATATGCTCCTCCATTTTCAATACGTATCTCTGCAAAGAACTTTGGCTTTGAGAATAAAATTAGGTCTATCCCTCTTTATGCGGTTTTTTGCATTGGTTTTTAATTCAACTTAAAAATCCGCCGTCTTAGACGGCGGTAATGTATGTTTGGCTTTGCC
>CAZUYY010000120.1:0-7359 GCA_964624935.1 uncultured Prolixibacteraceae bacterium | reverse complement strand
CTCGTTTCCTTTCACAATAACAGAATCCTGCCCAAGATGATTCAACACCTTCTGGTTAAAAATATAGTTGGAGATATCATTATAAAACCCTTCTATACTTGCGATGACCGGCTTGGAAGTATAAAATAAGCCAAGATCACCCTGAAGGCTGAATTCAGGCTTAAAGTCAGGGTTACCGATCTGGTATATGTCTGTTCCGGGATGAACACCATTTGCGGATATTTCTGAAATGTTAGGAGCTCTGAACCCGCGGGCAACATTTGCTTTAATACTAAAATCCCTTGTAACGTTGTATGTCATTCCGGCACTTCCTGATAAGCCGGAAAAAGTATGGCTGAATGCCGAAAACTGCTTTGTTGCCCCTGTAGTATCCGGAGGAAGTACCTGCATGTTAAATCCCGTGGCCGGATCAGGTCGTATAAACATCTGGTCATTACTGAAAAACCGCATATCATATCTTCCTCCTGCGCTTATATCAATCTTATCAAAAGATTTCTTCACGAGAAGAAAAAGACCCAGGTCAAATTCCTTGTAATCCGGTATGATGAATTCGGTACCTTTATTTGAATTGAGCTGGTACATCCCATTAACTCCCGGAGTAATTTCCCAACCCTTCAATTCAGGCAGGTAATATTTCAAATCATAGGTAATCGTATTAAGGTGCAAACCTAATCCCGGAGTATCCGGGGCCAGGGGATGGCTGAATTCCTGCCGGATATTGTTCTGATATCCGATGATGATTCCGATTTTACCGGCACCAAGATAAATATCAGAGGTAGAATAAACACGATAGTGTTGTACATGCTGGTGCAGAACCGATATCTTGTAAGAATTTAATTCGGATTTACTGACAATGGGTCTGAAGGTATCCCCCTCGGAGATTTGTTTGGTAAACTGACGGGTGATCGAATCACGGCTCCCATCAGGAATCTCCTGAAGGTCATCAAACAGAGAAAAATTAAGACGGGAGTAACCCCAATTCTTGTTAATGCCGGCATTCAGACTTGCATCAGTCTCGCTAAAAGCCGTATTATAGACCCGGCCATCATATTTATCCTCATAATCCTTTGCTTGTTTATGTGATATTCTCCCCCCCCAGGTGATACCTTTCTGATTACCGTCCAGTGATAAAGATCCACCGAATAACCCATTATTTGTTTGATACTCCCCTAAAAAATCTCCCTGAATCGTTCCATTCTGAACCGGGGGAGAAGGAATCAGGTTGACGACACCTGCCATGGCATCAGAACCATAGATTAAGCTTGCAGGTCCTTTTACAATTTCAGCTTTATCAATGCTGTACTCATCCACTTCAATACCATGTTCATCACCCCATTGCTGCCCTTCCTGTCTTACGCCGTCGACCATTGTCAGAACACGATTATAACCAAGCCCATGAATAAAGGGCTTGGATATATTCGGCCCGGTTGTGAGTCCACTGATTCCCGGAAGTTTGGTAAGTGCATCAATAATATTCGTGTTCAGATTCAGATTTATCTCTTTATTCTCAAGAACAACAATTGGAACCGGATTCCTTCTGATATCTGTGGCTTTTGATGTTCCTGTAACGACTACTTCATTCATTTCTTCCGGCGATTCCTCCATAGTAAAATCTATGTGAGAACTGGTTGTCAGATTCACCGGGACAATAATTGTCTTATATCCTATATAGCTGATTCTTACAAGAAATTTTCTTCTTGGAAGATTGATGATTTTATAGTTTCCCGAAGTATCGGTTGTGGCTCCTATTAAAAGATCGGGTATAAAGATGTTGACGCCAAAAAGCGATTCTTTGCTTTTCTGATCAGTCACTCTGCCGGTAAGTGTAACCTGAGAGCGGGCATTAAGAAATGAAAGCAAACAAAGTATTAAGCAAATCTTTTTTATTAAACAGGTCATATCTCTCTTATTGATTTGATATTTTATAATAAGTAATGGATAATCTAGTTGCTATCCAACACTATTGAACACTCAAATAAAATAACGGGTGAGGAAAAGGCCTCTGGTCAATTCATCAGACGTGATCTAATGGAGGCGCTCTTAAACTGGAAAGATGTACGGATATTGCCGGAATGAAATCCCGGCTCGGTAAAAAACAGAATGAATTATTAATTTCCTTCCCGGGAGGAAAGTTCTTCAGACAGGAAATAAAAGATGAAAAAGTCATCTGATAAATGCTGCAGTGCCGGTGTAATTTTTCAATGGTAACTGCTGAATGATAAACATCATGCGTATCTTCATGCCCAAAAAGATCATGAATGAATTCCCTGGGCGTCAAGACAGGTAAAAAGCATGCCAGCAGAAAAATGGAAGTATATCGCTTAACATTTATCATTGTGCAAAGATATACATAAAGTCAGGAACCTGGTTGTTGAAAGAGAGTTTTTCAACTACGAATTACGAATTACGAATTTAATTTTCATCATTTCATTTCTTCCAAAAAATCACTTTTCTTCTGCGAATCCCGGCATGCATTAATCTGTACCCTTGCGCTATCACACTGACCAGTGAGGTAATAAACAGCTCCCAGATTGAAACGTGCATCGTCAAAAAACGGATCAATGACGAGGGTTTTCTTAAGGGTTTTAATGGCCTCAGCCGGTTTGCCGGTTTGAAATAACGCCGCACTGTAGTCATTAAGTACCCTTACTTCATAAGGGGTCATTCTTAAAGCACGCCGGAAACATTTTTCTGCAATATCAATTTCACCAATCCGGTAATGTGCTACTCCTTCGAACCAGGAAATGGGAAGGGCATTGGGTGTGATGTGGTAGAATGGATTTTCGGCTTTATGGCAGTATTCTAATACCCGGGCATCGTTTTTCCTTTCATTATGGAACATCAGGAGGGTATAATATTCGCCCCGAAAGCGAACTACCCCTAAATAAACCGTAAATAGTAACAGGCATAGGAAGACGATATAGGGCCATTTGACTGGTCTGTGAAACAAGAAATGCCTTCGTTGATTTAGTGGAATTTTGTCAAGCATAAAGGCGAATACCGACCAGAGCACTATGCTATGTTCGACCCTTCTCAGTGGAAAATCAAACGTGGCAAAGAGATAAAAACCAATAATGAAAGCCGCATAAAAAACAGCTTCCGGTGGCAGTTTCTGCCTTAAGAAAAAGATCCGGTAAAGAACAAAAACCGGTGGGAGAAAGAAAATGAAAATTGCAAGGATAAAACCTATGATTCCAGTCTCTGAGATAATTCTCATCCATTCATTATGCGGTTCGCTATAGGTGCAGTTACCAGTGGTATGTTCAGGATTAGGAGGGTTTATGACTGAAGGAATGGCCAATCGCCAATTACCGGCTCCGACACCTGTAACAGGCCTATTGACAATCAGTCCGATTGATTTTTGCCAGAATATTAATCTCAGATTTGCATTTGAGTAATAGTCTTCAGAATAATCGAAAGCCGTCATCCTTGTATGATCTTCCGGGTAAGAATGATGCAGCTTTCTGATGTTTTTGGCTTGCAGGTCTTCATATGATCTGAAGTATTCCCACACTTTGATTTTTTGAAGAAAGTATTGCCTGCGTGTACTGTCGAGGGTAGTAGTAAAAACGAAGATACCTGTTGTAAGAAGTATTACAGAGAGTAACCCGGTCAGGATATTCCGCTTTGAGAATGCTTCCGGATACCTCACCTTTAGTAAAACGATGGAGATTAGTAAAGCAATAGCCATACCGAGGTATGCCGCCCTGCTCTGAATAATAATAATAAAGAAGGTAGCAAGAATCCCCACAAATACCGAAAGGTACTTCCATGCCCCATGTAAAATGATATAACCTGAACAGACCAGGGACAACGAGATTATAAGAAAGCCGGAATACAGATTATTATTGGCGGAAACCGATATGATCTTATATGGATCGTAGTATGCGAGGGTCGACATTTTATAAAATGCCAGACCAAATGAAAACAACAACACCAGGAGAAAACTTTTAATATACAGGCTCTCAAAGCCTGGATTTTCTCTGGTGTGTGCCGAAATTACCATGCAGAGAGCCAGTGACAGGAAAATCAGTTGGGACTGAAGGATTGTCTCGGACGGCTCAATCGACCAGAAAACACTCAGGAGGCTCCAGATATAAAACAGGATAAACGCAATTTCAAAGAGGTTATATCTGAAACGGATCATGCGTCCCATGCCTGTAATCCAAGTGATTAGCAGGATTAAAGAAAGCAGGATGAATCTTGGAGTAAAAGAACGGTCAACGATAATCCCGGAACGGAGTGTTAAGGCAAGGAAGAGAAGGCAAATGCAAAAGATGGTCAGCCTGATATTTGTACCTCTATGCATGACCGGTGAACAAAACGATTCCTTTTATTCAAAGAAGGTAATAACGGCGCATCCGCTTTCACCTGAAACAGCAGGAGTAGCCGATGAATAGCCCTGGATTGACCCTCCCGTGCCAGGTTTCGAAGTCAGTGTCTGATCTCCAAGATAAGAGCGGGCCACTCCCAACCAGACATCAAGGATGTTGGAGTTGGAGACTCCCGCGTACGCGGTCACTGAACCAATGTTACCTGTGCCTGCTGCTCCGTTGACAGTCTCTTGAGCATAGCTTCCTCTTTTCCCTGCCTTACCTCCGGCCGCTTTCATGGTACCAAACCAGGAGTCGCCTCCATCGCTGCCATCGGTATCTCCATACCAATTATTATATATATACTGAGCATTATTCCCGGGATTTCCGCCAGATCCTATTGCAATAGAGAACTGTTGGTTTTTTGTAACGTTAATAACCTCTTCAGAAAATCCACCGCTGCCACCATCTCCACCATTATTTAAATAATAAGAATAGGAGTAAGCTCCTGCCCCGCCGCCACCACCTGAGGCACCCCACAATTGAACCTTAATCTTAGAAACCGAGTCAGGAACTGTCCATGTTTGTGAGCTTGTTATGACTATCTTATTGTTCACCGGATAACCTCCATTACCAATAACATATGGATTGGCTATTGTCCCTGTTCCCGACACCGAGATGTTTGTTCCGGCAACGATCTTTGTCTCGGAACCATCAACATTGGCCTTTGCAGCATAGAGTGCATAAGGCACGCTCAGGAACTGGCTGACCCCGGTGATAGAGTAATTTGTTCCGCCTGACGGATCAGTTTCACTTTTCAGGTAATAAGGGCCCTGTGACCAATCTATGGTACTGAAGTTTCCTGTCGTGGTGCCTGTTCCAATTTCAACGGAGACAAGACCATTCACATTGGTCGTAGTGGTGAATGTCTCGATGTAAACTGCTGATCCTGTTGATGAACCTTGCAGAATACTGAACCTGATCCCTACACTTGCATTCGAGACAAGTTTACCCTGTGTATTTCTTACTACGGCCTGATAGGTTAGTTTCTGAGGAGATTGTGCAAGGAGGATACCTGCAATCAGAAGGGAAGTTCCAAGAGAGAAAAGTTTTTTCATTGTTTGATGATTTTAAATGTCTTTATCGGCTGATTCTTTTCAAGGATGACCAGAAAATAAATGGCTGGTTTAAGGTCATCCATGGGAATGGACACCTCTTCAGAGTCAATTTTATCCTCGCTCACCTGTGTTCCTTCCATATCATAAATGCAGAAGGAAAGGTTATTCAGTGCAGGGTCGGAAAATTTGAGGGTCACTTTGCCGGTTGTGGGATTTGGAAAAACGATGCATCCCGGGTCTGATGTATATTTTTCATTGACAGCCATAGTGAATATCTCATAGGGTTGCTGAACTCCCTCGGTGATTGCGCCGGTTGCAGATGTCCAGGCCAAATAGGGTACCTGTCCCACACTATAGGAAACGGTTCCACCGGTTCCGGCAGCATCACAACTTGTTGAAAGAATATCCTGCTGGGCAGATAACGCATTTGGTAATGCAGCCGACACCAATACCAACATTACTTTCAGAATGATTTTCATGGGGTACAAGTTACCATTTGAAGTCCTTTAAAATAAGAACTACGAATATACAATAATTTTCGAAATTACACTCGCTAAGGCAGGAAACTTGATATATTTTTTTTTGGGTGCTAAACCCTGACCTTAATGACCTAACCCCCTACCCCAAGAGGGAGGGGGAAAATGGGGCATAACGTCCCTCCCGCAGTCGCAGTAAGGGGTTTACTTGTTTTTTTCTTTCCTTTACCACTATTTTTTAGGTACAGTGATAGCCAGCCTCCGGAAACCGCCCGCATTGCAAGACTGCCGGCTCGTATTACCGGCCGGGCATGATATGAATTTTCGGTCTTCTTTTTCGTTTTCATAATTTGTCCGCCATTTACTGCCTGTTCAGGGGGAATCATGCAAGGCTCGTTGGCCTAAGTCGGAATTAGTCAATCCTTATTTCTTGTCCGTATTTTAATATTTCAGAAACTAAGGGATCTTGTATTGAAAATTCACTTTCATTAAAGGGGTGGGGTTCAATTCTCAAATCGAATTTTCTACGAAGTTTCATTAATTCGACTTGTGCTAAGAATGGATCAGATAAATTTCGAATAACCAAAGCAAGATCGATATCGCTTTCCTCATGCTGGTTGTTCCTGGCATAAGAACCAAATAAATATGCTTTAGATAAATCAAATCTATCCCTGGGTATAGCTTTTAAATAATCAGTTAAGATCTTTATAGTTGAGATTTTATCCATTTTCTGGTGTCTGTAATTTGGTCAATCCATGTTTTCGTAAATTCTTTTGTGCATTTTAAATAAAAATTCTGCTTGTCATCCTCGTACCTGGCATTAATATTAAATGTTGTTATGGTATCCAGTAGATTTAAAATTTCGTCTGAACATTCAACTCCTGCTTTGGCTGCAATCCGTGTTAAATCATGAATTGGAATTGGATGTTCCTGTTTGTTTTTAATATAAAACGCTTTGAGCAACTTTTCAATGACTAAATGACCAATGAAGAGTGCCCAACAATAATCTTTAGATTTATAAAGATTCTGCATTGTTTTAAAATCTCTGTCGGAACTTTCAATCCAATGTTTAACGAAACGTTCAATGTTTTCTATGTCAATCCTTTCAATCATTTCTGTTCTGTATCGAAGCAAAGATAGGAAATTTTTCAAAGCTGTATTGGCTAATTCTTTTTTTGAGGTACTAAACCCTGACCTTATGACCCACCCCCTAACCACCTCAAAAAAAGATTTAACCGGGATAATATCAAAAAAAACCCTGCCGTTTCCAGCAGGGCTTTCCAAACAACCCAAATTAACCACCAGTAACTAAGAATGAATGATCGATTATACTATCACTATTAGCTAATAGTCAATGGCTAACCTTTATTTGTTAACTATAATCTTTTTGACAACCTGGTTCTGGCTGTTTTCAAAGATCACAGTATAAACTCCATCCGGTACCGGCCTCAG
>CAZUYY010000119.1:0-7363 GCA_964624935.1 uncultured Prolixibacteraceae bacterium | reverse complement strand
GACAGCGCCTCAGTACTGTTTGATTTTCCTACCGTATATTTGAACAATCCCTGGTGCTGATACATCCAAACTTCCGGTAGGCCGGCAAATTTTTCAGAATGTGTGCTGAGTTCTTTAGGGGAAGTCGCAATCTGAACACGAAAAACAATATTTTCCCCTATTGCTTTGTCATGTCTGATTGTATTTGCGGCAATGTCTTTCTTTTCTGTACCAGCAACTTTTACTGCCGGATTGACTTTGGAAATCGGCTTGAGTTTATGAGGAATTCTCAGGGAATCTCTTGAGGGCAGAGTTTCCTTAGGTTTTTCCTCTAGCAGTGTGATATCTTTTTTTATTGAATTTTCTTTTGGTTTCTCTTCTGGCGTGAGGGTATCTTTTTTTATAACGACATCTTCAGTCTTTTTTTCCGGCGGAGAATTTTTTTCATTAAGGACCGATGGATTCTGGTCTGTGATTAAGGAATTTGATTTTTCTGTGTAGACGGAGGCTAATTGTTTTCCATTTCCTTCCTGTTTTGCTTTAAATTTACAGAATGCCCGGGAGATAGCTGATGCAATATATTGCTGACCTTTTTCTGACATCAGAAATTTTTCCTCTTCGGGGTTCGAAAGAAATCCTGTTTCGATAAGTACGCTCGGCATGGTGGTCTTATATAAAACAAGAAATCCGGCTTGCCTTACGCCCCGGTCATTCATCCCGACCCTGTCTTTCAACTCATCCTGTACAAATGAGGCAAAAAGGGTACTCTGCTCCAAAAAAGCATTCTGAAAAAGTGTAAGTGTAATGTACGATTCATCTGAGTTGGGATCAAATCCATTGTAAGTAGTTGAATAGTCCGGTTCCATGAGGATAGCAGCATTTTCTTTTTTTGCAATTTCAAGATTGGCCTCGGTTCGGTGCAACCCCATAATATAGGTTTCGGCCCCCTGGAAATTACGTTGGGGGTTAGAGTTGCAATGGATGGAGATAAACAGGTCGGCATTACTACGATTAGCTATTTCGGCGCGTTCGTGAAGTTCGATGAATTCATCTGTAGTCCGGGTACAGATCACGGTCACACCTTTGCAACGTTCACGGATATCCGCACTAAGTTTCATTGCGATCTTCAAGGTGATGTCTTTTTCCTGTGACTTCTTTCCGATCGTTCCCGGATCTTTTCCTCCATGCCCGGCATCAATCACAACTTTGGTAATACTGGTCTTCTCCTGTGAAAAAACATTTTGTTCCATCAGGAAAGAAAGAGACAGGATAAACAAAATCAGCGTGACATAACGCATTCAGGACTTCCTTTGTTTGTTAAAGTATCTTAAAATATAACAGAGATGGATATTTTTATGTAGTTTTGAATCCAGTAATGAAAAAAATCTAACCCTGTCGTACCTTCTTTAACGGATTTCAAAACAAAGATATAATATTAAACCCAGAGTTACGAAAAGAAATTGTTAACGAAATTATTAACAAGTCTTCCCCGGTCATTCCTGTTCCTGGTGATCTCCTTTCTTCTTCACTCCGGGGGAGTACAAGGACAGGATACGATTCGTCCTAAACAGGTCCTTAAAGATACGTCTCTGTTAGTACAAGACTCTCTGCATCTGGCCGATACTTCTTTACATCATCACCCGGATTCCGTAAAAGTAAAAAAAACGCCAAAAAAACAAAACCTCAAATCAAAAGTGGAATATGAAGCCAAAGATTCCCTCAGGATTGACATCAAGGAACAAAAGGTCTATTTATTCAGACAAGCAGATATTAAGTATGAAGACATTGATCTGAAAGCAGGATATGTGGAAATTAATTTCCCAATAAAGACGGTTTATTCTATCTATATAAAAGACACAGCTGGTAAGGAGATCCAGGTGCCTGAATTTAAGGAGGGTGTGCAGACCTTCAAGTCGAAGGTGATGACTTACAACTACGACACAAAGAGGGGTTACATTCAGAATATTTTCACCAAACAGGATGAAGGGTACCTGCATGGAACGATAGTCAAGAAGATGGAAAATAATATCACTTATCTGAAAGATGGGTGGTACACTACCTGTGATCGCGAAGAAGATCCTCATTACGAATTTAAGTTCGGTAAGGCAAAGGTAATACCGGGAAAGAAGGTCATTACTGGTCCGGCTTATCTTATGATTGCAGGAGTCCCGGTACCCTTGGGAATACCTTTTGGTTATTTCCCCAGCAGGTCTGGCCGGCATTCAGGCATCCTGATGCCAACTTACGGAGAATCAAATGACCGTGGATTCTTCTTACAGAATGGAGGATATTACTGGGCGATGAACAAGTATGTTGATCTATATCTGCTTGGCGACATCTATTCACATGGAAGCTGGGCTATAAAACCGAGGTTGGATTACAAATACCGTTATCATTACAGCGGATCTTTCAATTTAAGTTATGCTGTGAATAAACTTGGGGAAGCTGATTCCCCTGATTTTCAGAAATCAACTGACTTCAACCTTCAATGGATTCATACGCAGGATCCGAAAGCCCGACCAAACAGTACGTTCTCCGCCAATGTCAATATTGTAAGTGAAAACTTTAACAAATACAACCCGGTAAACATGGCAAATAATGCTCAGGCTTACCTGAGCAATACTTTCCAATCGAGCATAAACTACTCCACCAATTGGAAAAATAATTACTACCTTACACTCAACTTCAATCATAGCCAGAACACACTGACTAAGAACATCAATATTACACTGCCATCACTTACATTCTCTGTCAACCAATTTTACCCACTGCGTAAAAAGAACCATGTCGGTAAGATCCGTTGGTTTGAAAACATCAGCATAAAATATAACATGGCTGCAGAGAACATATATAACACGTATGATTCCCTGTTCCTGAAAAAGAAGAACTGGTGGAATGACATGCAAAACGGGATACAGCACAGTATACCTATTACCGGAACCTTTCACGTATTGAAGTACTTCAACTGGACCACAGCCATTCAATTGAATGACCGGATGTATTTTACTACAATAAGAGAGAAATATGTACCTTATAAAAATGGTAAAGATTCCCTGGTCACTGACACCCTAAGGCAATTTGCAAATGCCTTTGACGGGAATGCCTCTACTTCACTCAACACAAGGCTTTACGGGATGTTCCAGTTCAAACACGGACCCATAGTCGCCATCCGTCATATGTTGACGCCGACCGTTAGTTTTACGTATACACCCGATTTCGGAACTGCAGCCTGGGGATATACCCGTTATGCAGTGAATGATACGAATAAAAACCCTCAAAAATATTCAATCTTTCCGGGCAACAGTATTTATGGAGCGCCGGCAACGACAAAATCGGGAGTTGTTTCCTTCGCTTTGCACAATAATCTTGAAATGAAGGTAAGGAGTAAAAAAGATACTGTTACCGGAACGAAAAAGATTGTCCTGATCGATGACCTGGCTATTAGTGAGACTTATGATATGATGAAGGATTCAATGAAATGGTCGAAGCTTAACATTTCCGGCTATACGACCTTGTTTAAAAATCTCAGGATAAACTATTCCAGCGTATGGGATCCTTATGCACGCAGTTCAAAAGATTCTACAGGATTAGACATCAAAAAATCGGAATGGGAAGTCCACCACAGGTTGTTAAGACTCGATGATACCCAATGGGATGTCGGTTTGACTTATACTCTCTCCTCTGATAAATCGAAAAAGAAAAAAACCACGAATAAAGGAACAGAGGAGGAACGCAAAGATATCGCTGAACATCCGGATTATTATGTCGATTTCGATATTCCCTGGAGCTTTAGTATGAATTACAAATTCAATTATGGGAAGACATGGGATGAGTATTATATAAAACGGGTTGGGACGATCACTCAAACACTCGGCTTTAATGGCCAGCTAAATATTACCCCGAAGTGGAAGGTCACTGTAAATACCGGGTGGGATTTTACTAACGGACAACTTTCTTTTACGTCAATAGAACTCTACCGTGATCTCCATTGTTGGGAAATGAAGTTCGGATGGATACCAAAAGGGCCGCAGCAGAGTTGGAACTTCTCAATCAATATCAAGGCATCCATGCTTCAGGATCTGAAGCTTACCAAGAAGAAAGACTGTATGGACTACTCGCAATAAATGGTAAAATGGCAGATAGGCGGACAGGCGAACAGGCGAACAGGCGGACAAGCGGACAGGAAGAGTTGGTAATCAGTGACTTTGTGACTAGGAATTATCGATAATAAACATGAAAAGAATAATATCAACTGACAAGGCTCCCAGGGCTATTGCAACTTACAGCCAGGCTGTTGAAGTCAATGGGATGCTTTTTATTGCCGGTCAGATCCCTATCGATCCTGCAACCGGTAAATTAGTCGAAGGAGGGATCAGGGAACAGACCGAACAGGTTTTGAAAAATACCAGGGAAATCCTGATAGCCGCCGGGTATACCTTTCAGGATGTTGTGAAATCGACTTGTCTATTGACAGATTTGAGTCTTTATGCCGACATGAATGCTGTATACGCCAAATTTTATTATGAAAATTCGCCGGCACGCGCAGCTTTTGCAGTCACAGGGTTGCCCATGGGCGCTTTGATAGAGATCGAGACGATCGCATACAGGTAAGCTTACTTAGGAGCGGCCCTCACAAGGATGAGTGCTATAATACCAAAGAGGATATTAGGGAACCAGACGGCAAGCAATGCAGGAAAATTTCCGAAAGTCGCCAGTACCGTGAAAATCTGCATAAAGAGGATATAAATGAAGGTCAAAGCGAGACCGAATCCAAGATTGAACCCGATGCCTCCTCTCACCTTCCTGCTGGAAACTGCCACCCCAATCAAGGTGAGGATGATGGTTGCAAAAGGGTAAGCCACCCGCTCATAGCCTTTGACTTCGTATTTAATAAGATCGGGATCGCCCCTGAGTTTTTTCATCTGAATATGTTTCCTTAAAGTAAAAAATGTCATGATGGAAACTTCTTCGATGTCTTCTGTGAAATCTGCAGGTTTAAGTCCAAATGTGGTATCGAGTCTTTCACCTTTGTGTAAGCTTTCCTCCATTGGACCAATACTCCTTGAAAAATAATGCTTGAGTACCCATGTTGAGTGAATGCTGTCCCAGTCTGCTTCTTCCGCCGAGATTTTATAAATAAGTTCCCTGTTCCTGAATTTCTCAAGTGAAAACTCCCATCCTTTTTTTGACTGGATATTGAAATTCTCAAGATACATGAATACTCCCGGGCTAACTTGTTTGTGGATGTTCATGTCGTTGAAATGCCTTGCATCCTTGATGTACTGTTTTTCAAATTCAAGTTTACCTCTGTTCGTATAAGGGATGACAAAGTTTCCCAGGAGAAATGACATCAGTGCCAGCATCAATGCAGCAACAAAATAAGGTAACAGCATTCTCCGGAAGCTAATACCGCTGCTAAGAATTGCTATGATCTCCGAATCGGAAGCCATGCGCGAAGTAAAAAATATGACTGAAATAAAAACGAAGAGATAACTGAACAGGTTGACAAAATGAGGAATGAAATTAAGATAATAATTAAAGATTATCGCTTTGATTGGAGCTTCATGTTTAAGGAAATCGTCAATATGTTCGGAAACATCAAAAACAATGATGATAGAGATAAGAAGAATGATAGAAAAGAAAAAAGTTCCAAGAAATTTTTTAATAATATAAAAATCAATGGTCTTCAGGACAGAAGAATCCGGATGGAAAAATCTTCTGAACTTCATTACAGCCTCCGCATTAATTGTTTTACCATAAGATTCTTCCATTTGTAGAAGGTTCCTTCAGCAATCTTGATACGGGCAGTTCTCATGAGCCACATATAGAAGCCAAGATTGTGGATGGTGGCAATCATGGCTGCCAGGATCTCTTTTGAAACAAAAAGATGTCTCAGGTATGCTTTTGAGTATTCAAGATCAGGAAATACTACCCCCTCCTCTTCAAGAAGTGAAAAATCGTCCTTCCATTTTATATTCCTGATATTGATGATACCATTCCGGGTGAATAACATACCGTTGCGGCCATTCCGTGTCGGAATTACACAATCGAACATGTCAATGCCCAGGGCGATGCTTTCAAGGATGTTTTCCGGAGTTCCCACGCCCATCAGATACCGGGGTTTGGCAAATGGAAGAATATGGCAAACGATATCCGTCATCTCTGCCATTGTTTCAGCAGATTCTCCAACTGATAAACCGCCTATTGCATTACCATCAGCATTCTTTGAGGCAATGAATTCAGCAGATTGCTTTCTTAAATCAGCATAAACACTTCCCTGAACGATGGGGAACAAACTTTGAGGATACCCATGATGGCATTCCGTATGACCGGATTGCTCAATGCACCGGTTCAGCCAATGATGCGTACGTTCCATTGAATGTTTTGCATCCTTATACTCACATGGGAAAGGGGTACATTCATCAAACGCCATGATGATATCGCCACCAAGACTACGCTGGATATCTATGGCCCGTTCAGGTGTGAAGGTATGTCTTGAGCCATCGATGTGTGACTGGAAAACTACTCCATCTTCAGAAAATTTACGGATACCTGCCAGGGAATAGATCTGGTAACCCCCGCTATCAGTCAGCATAGGACGGTTCCATCCATTAAACTTCTGGATGCCTCCAGCTTTCTCAATAATATCAGTCCCGGGCCGCAGATAAAGATGATATGTGTTGGCTAACATTATTTGTGATCCGATATCATCCCTCAATTCTTTTGTATGAAGGGCTTTTACAGCGCCTGCTGTTCCGACAGGCATAAAAACCGGAGTTTCCACTATCCCATGGGCGGTGGTAATCACCCCTGCCCGGGCTGAGGTGTCAGAATCAGAATGGATAATTTTGAACTCCATGGAAGAGATACGGACATCACGTTTGGATAATATCCTTTATATAAAGGATTTATCAAATTTTACACAAAGGTAGATTTTATTCGATTAATATGAATATTTTTGTCTGTTCATTCCTGTTAAATGATGTTAAATGCTTGAAGTTTTCTTTGCACCCGGTGGTTTCCTATTTATCCTGATCCTGGTCTTTTTTTTCCTGTTCATCGTTCAGCTTTTCTTCTATGGATTTTTCTTTCTGAAGTTCGCAAACTTCAGGAAGACAACTTCTCCGCAGAAAGCTGAAGGAGTTTCAGTTGTAATTTGTGCACGTAACGAATATGATCAACTAAAAGAAAATCTTCCGCTTATCCTCACACAGGAGTATTCCGATTTTGAGGTAGTAGTGGTAAATCATGCCTCAGAAGACGAAACTGCACTTCTACTTTCTACTATGGCGGGGCAATATCCCCGGTTGAAGATCGTCGAAATAAGGGAAAATCTAAATTTCTTTGATGGAAAAAAATTTCCTCTTTCAATCGGGATCAAATC
>CAZUYY010000118.1:0-7368 GCA_964624935.1 uncultured Prolixibacteraceae bacterium | reverse complement strand
TAATGCATACTCTCCATTTTGACTGAATTTAACTTCCACACCACCGGCATTGGGGAACCAGTAGTATTTCAAAAACATTCTTCGTTTACCAATAATTTGCCCCGTTTTTGCATTTACGCTTGTGACATAATAAGGGCCCACGGCATATATGGCATTATCATCAGAGGAGATACCCAAGCCATTGCGAAAATTTGCACTGTCAGTTTTCCACAATTGTTTTTTATCCGACAATGAATAACAAACCAGAAAGAACTCCTTTTTGACGTAGTTCTCTATGCATGCAACTACTTTTGATTCATCGTGTGATACTACGAAACGACATATGTAATCATCCGGCCTGAGTGATATTAAAGATTCTACACTACCATCTTCTTTTCTCCAGAGCCTGAGGCCATTGTATTCACCAATGATATATGGAATTTTATCCAATATTTGTAAAGAATTAGCCCAATGAAGATTATTCGAGTTGTCAATCACATCTTTATTTAGTATAACTAAAGATTCGTTCATATCGTCGATTCCCTGTGAAAAACTTCCAGGACTGATTAAATTGAAGAGAACCAATTGTATAGCCATGAAACGAACTACTCTGATCATATTAAATATATTTTCCTAAAATTACTATTAATGAATTATATAACACTGATTTTATTTTTCAAAGTTAGCTTTCAGGATTAAAATCTTATAGTGGTCAAATCTGAATTTTTTTTTTACCGCTAAGGGAGTTAGGAGGTGGGGTCATTGGGATTTAGCACTTCAAATGGATTATCCTTCTCAAAATCCGGCTGATAGTGCTTAGCACTGCTCAACTCCTGAACCCAGCCATTGTATATTTCCAGACGGTCAAGCTCTGCGACTATCTGAGAATATTCTTCATTTGAAACAGTCGAACTTAACCTGGGGTGACAGCTAACATTGAGTGTTGGAAAATACTGGGACATCAAAGAAATATGAAGCTTTGGAGAAAGCTCCTCTGCAATGAAATTCATCACCTTAAGGCTGTTTTCTTTATGACCTGGAAGAACCAGGTGGCGGATGATAATTCCTGATTCTGCCATGCCATCCTCACTGATATGAAGAGTGGCCCCTTTCTGGCGGAACATCTCTTTCAATGCAGCGGTTGCCACTTCAGGGTAATCAGGGGCATCAGAATATTCGTCTGCCAGTTCCGATTCCATATATTTTAGATCAGGCAGGTAAACATCAATCAGTCCTTCAAAAGACCTTAAGGTCTCTGCTTTATCATATCCATTGGTATTGAATACCCAGACAGGCTTATATCCCAACGAATGAATGCATTGAATGATGATCTTAACTTGAGGAATAAAATGTGAGGGTGATACAAATCCAACCCTGTTGATACCTGAATCGAGGATTGCAGTCACCTGCCTGATAACTTCATCCAAAGTCATAACAGTTGAGTTCCCTAGTATCCGGTTGTCGCTTATCTGGTAATTCTGGCAATAGATGCACTGAAGGTTACAATGTGAAAAGAAGATATTACAGATGCCTTCCTCACCACTGATAGCAGGTTCTTCTCCCCTATGAATACAAATGGAAGCGATATTAAACGTTGCACCGCTTTTGCAATAGGCCAATTTTTCTGTAAACCTGTCGGTATGGCATTCGCGGGGACAAAGGTCGCAATCATGCAATACATCAAGCGACGAAAGATAAGATGTAAAATCCATGAGTGAATGCAGTTTTTCCGTACTTTTGAAGCTCATTTAAATGACCACAAAAGTACTCAATTCGTGAAGACAGATACTTCAAAATATACACACATTATATGGGATTGGAACGGAACCCTGCTTAATGACAATTGGCTGTGCGTTGAAGTCATGAATACCATGCTGGCCGAAAGAAGCCTGCCGTTACTGACCCTTGACCGCTACCGTGATATCTTTGACTTTCCGGTGAAAGACTATTATCTGAAACTGGGTTTTGATTTTCAGAAAGAATCCTTCGAGATTGTTGGGATGGATTTCATGAACAGGTACAACCGCTGGCAAAAGGAGTGCAGATTGCATGAAGATGCGATCAACAGCCTTAAGTGCATTGCGAAAAATGGTTACCGGCAGAGTATCCTTTCGGCCCGCGAACAACAGGAATTACGGCAGGAAACCATTGATCTTGGGGTCTCAACTTTCTTTGATCATGTTAATGGACTGGATGACCATTATGCCCAAGGAAAAACGGATGTCGGGATCAATCTGCTAAGAAAGCTGAATATCGATAAAGGAAAAGCGCTGTTCATCGGTGATACCCGTCACGATGCAGAAGTGGCAAAAGAATTGGCAATTGATTGTATCCTGATACCCAACGGACATCATTCAGAGCCGAGGTTGATTGAGACCGGATTCCCTATTGTCAGATCATTAAATGAATTAAGTGCACTTTTATGCAATCCGGCCTGCTAAAAATAATATTGTTTCTTTCATTGATCCTGTTTCTGAAAACTGGTCATACAGATGCCCAGGCAACGAAAGGGCAAACTTTTCGCACTCATACATTTACACTTACAACTGTAAAACACACGGAGCCTGTTCCTGATTCAGTGACCAAAATTGCATTTCTTGGGAAAGAACCTTTCCTGAATATAAATAAAGAATCACATGCAGCTTTTGATTTCCTGAAAACAATGAAAGGATTTTATCCGGTATATGTGACTTTCGATGAGCTACATAAAAACCCAAAATTGCTTGATTCCATTAAGTTAGCATGGTTTCACAGGCAGGATACTTCCCGCTTTGCGGGATCAGAAACCGACCTTAAAGCAGTTAAGGAAATCAAAGATTTTCTTGCCAAAGGCGGGAATCTTTTATTGACTCTGAATGCCTTTCATTATATCAATACCCTTGGTATTGAGTCTGTTAAACCTACCGATAGTATTAAACCAAGCGTAGATGAAGGTTATGGAAGGAAGCTGGGGTTTCATGCATTTCTTAACCATCCCGTATTTGATGGAATGTTTGGCGGCTCATATATAATGGTGCCTGTCAAAGATACCGCCTTCAGGGTTACGGGTTATTTTGGTAGTTCCCTGCCTGCGAATGGCAAGGTGATCGGCGTTGACTGGGACTATATTTTTCTCAGGGAAAATTCAAAGCTCATGCTGGAATACAATGTTGGCAGAGGAAAAGTCATTGCAGTCGGAGGATATGCCTGTTATTCTGTCCCGGATATGAACCGCGATCACCTTGAATTGTTCACAAAGAATATATTCAGGTACTTTTCCGTAACTGATTCAACTGCAGATGTTCACTATTGGAATTATCTTCAGGCCTCAGTTTATTCATTACCCTTAAATGTCTCACAAAAGAATTCGTTATTGTCTGCCATCCCAAACAGCGAAAAATGGGATATCCCTGATGATCCATTAATGATCCGGAATCGTTATGCTTCCGGAGATTACTGGGACATTGCCGGTGAGCGTATGCTGACCATGGGAACTGAGAACGGAGGAATTGAAGAGATCTGGGCGCATCCTTTCATGGCATTCAGGGATTATGAAGTCGGCCTGCGCTTTGAAAACCAGGATACGATCTTTTGGCTTAATGATGAGCGGCCTGATGTTGAAACCCTCCCCTGGTGCTACATCCGGAACTATAAATTTCCATGGGCTTACCTGCATGAAATTCTGATCAACGATCCTGAACATCCCTGTGGCGTGATCCATTATGAGTATCAGGGGATAAATCCCGCAGTGCTTGTAGTAAAAGTAAAAAGTAACCTGAGACTGATGTGGCCCTATTCTGAAAAGGTCTTAGGATCGATCGGTCAGGCTTTTGATGCTGATCACAATGCCTTTTATGTTCAGGATCAATCTGGTACTTACACTGCTATGATTGGAGCAAATAGTAGTCCGGGGTCAGTGGTCACAGGTCAGTTTTCTGATTTTAAATATGATAAAAGCACGAATATTTTTGCTGGAATTCCTGCCACGGATATAGCTGCTGCAGGTCTGTTAACCTATTCCCTGAAAATGGTTGATCATCTGGATGTAGTTTATTCAGCAACTGACGAAGGAAGAAAAACGACAGTACAATATTTCGATACTGCGATCAGAAATCCGCTGATAATAGCAGATCGTGCAAGAGATCATACAGATAGCCTTCTTTCAAATAGTCTCCTGATCACAAGTCCCGATCAGGATTTTAATCAGGGTTACCGGTGGGCATTGATTGCCACCGACCGTTTCTTTGTGAATACGCCCGGAATGGGGAAATCATTGGTGGCGGGATATTCTACTACCCGGACAGGATGGAATGGCGAACATAAAGTGAATGGAAGACCAGGCTATGGCTGGTATTTCGGGCGTGATGGCGAATGGAGCGGTTTTGCCTTGCTGGATTACGGCGATTTTCAGAAAGTAAAGTATGAACTTGAATTCTACAGTAAATTCCAGGATCTTTCAGGCAAGATATTCCATGAAGCCACCACGTCTGGCGTGGTACATTATGATGCTGCAGATGCCACGCCACTCTTTATAGTCCTTGCCGGTAAATATTTCAGGCATACACAGGATACGGCGTTCCTGCAAACAATATGGCCATCTGTTAAAAAAGCTGTCGATTTTTGTTTCTCTACGGACAGGGATCATGACCACCTGATAGAGAACACCAATGTTGGCCATGGATGGGTTGAAGGTGGTGAACTTTATGGATCACATGCGACCTTGTATATGCAAGGATGCTGGGCGGCTGCACTCGATGAGACTGCCAATATGGCTGCTGCCTTAAAGATCCCTGAAGCAGAAAGTTACAAACTCGAGTCAATCACTGTAAAAAGCCTGATAAATACCATTTTCTGGAATCCGCAAAAAAAATATTATTCCTATGGGATGAATAAGGATCGTACGTTCCGGTCGGAAGCAACGGTTCTTCCTGCAGTTCCTCTTTATTTCAGAACAGGGGATAAAGAAAAGGCAAAACCTGTTCTTGACCAACTGGCTTCCAATGCCTTCTCGACCAACTGGGGAACACGGATCATACGCGAAGACAGTCCTTACTTTAAACCTACAGGGTATCATTACGGCAGCGTCTGGCCCTTGTTTACCGGCTGGACGGCATTAGCCGAATATGCCTACGGAAATTACCAACAAGGTTTTTTTCATCTGATGAATAACCTTAATATTTTTAAAAACTGGGGCAAGGGATTTGTCGAGGAAGTCATGAACGGAGCCTCCTATGAGCCTTCAGGTGTCTGTCCGCATCAATGCTGGTCGGAGACAATGGTACTGCAGCCCGCTATCGAAGGAATGCTGGGACTCATAGTCAATGACGGGGAAAAGAAGGTCGTGTTATCTCCTCATTTCCCGGCCGGATGGGACTCAGTATCTGTTAAAAATATCCGGGCAGGGAATTACACTTTTGATCTTTGCATGAAGCGAACGGATAAAAGTTATTATTATACATTTACTCCTCATGGAAACGAGAGAATCAATCTGGAGTTCTCCCCTACTTTCCCTTCTGGGACAAAATTCAGCAAGATCACAAAAGATGGGAATGATATCCCTTTTACTTCGTTCAATGACCAGAAAAACGTTTCATTGCTGATCGACTTTAAATTGACAGAAACCACCCTGCTGCAATTCAATTATGATGATGGGATCGAAGTACTGCCTGCCCTTACCGATCCGGTACCAGGATCAGGGCCTGAAGGTCTTCGGATCCTCTCAGAAAGGTTGTTCGGATACAAATATTATATAGGTGTCGAAGGTGAAAGAAAAACTTTAGGTAATATAGCTGTATATATTCATAATCAGGAAATTGAAAAAAATGAAAATGGAACTCTTACAGGATCAGATGGCGAAATCTGTCATATTGCGGTTCCATTCGATCCGGGTCAGTCAAAGTATCAGAATAAGACAGTCATAATTTATCTCAGACAGGAACCTGCCACCGGGAAGATTGTTCCGGAGCATAAGAAAGGAAATAAAGAAAAGAAGGAAAATTCGCCAAAATGTCCGAGGTGGTATTAAACCCCACCCCCTCCCTTCCCCCAAGAGGGAGGGGAGGTAAAACAACAAAATGAATCTATGTGTACTCTGAAAAATATAATATTTATCCTGGTTTTTGCTCCTTTATTACTTTTTCCCGGTCTTGTGTCCGGACAGTTTTTATCAAACCTGGATGCTACAAAAAACGATGCACTGTTCACAACCTATGCTGCCCCCATGAGCCGTTCATCCTATACAATCGACCAGGGCTACCAGTTTTTATGGAATGATGAAGATAACGGGCCGGAATTTATTTCGAAGAACGGGCTGAACTTTGGTTTGGCCTTCCTTCAGGGTAATCAACTCAGGTTCAGATTGAATGAAATGTATCATGAACCCTTTGTAACGGTTTCCTACAGTGACCTGGTTTCATACTATTATTATCCCTTTCAGGATATTCGTGTCGAGGTACTGTTTGATGTTTATTCGTCAGAAGAAGCAATTGCCGATGTCAGGATCAGGAACGAAGGAGTTTTCCCTGCCGGATTAAATGTTGCCCCCTATCTGTATTTCACGTCAGGAGATACCATCAATGATATAATTCATCAGAGCCCCTATGATCTTTATTCGTTTCCTGTGAAGAAAGTACGGGACTCATGGATGAAAGAACATTCGATCCCGCTGGCAGAGGATCTGCAAGGCTTTATGTCAGGCGATATCCGGTATGACAGTACTTTGTCTTTTGTAACTGCTAAAGATCGACAACCCATTCAAAACAGCCATGATCCCTTCCAAAAGCTGAAAGATCAGTTACATAAAAATAAAAGGACTGAAACCGCGGTAAAAGGACTGATCTTTTTAAGGGAATTCAGGATCTATCCGAATGACCAGGTTCATTTCAGGATAGTCTTTGGCCTGGAAGATAAGAAGATACGTATTCCCGATCTGGCCCGCAGGATCCAGCCATTATTCAATACCGATCTCATCGAACTGATAAAAGACGACGAAAAGGCCTATGAAAAGATACCTCCTCCCCCTCTGCTTCAGGGCAACCGAAATCTCACTTATTTGTATTGGAGTTGCTTTTCGTTATTGCGACAATGTGTGATGCCGCATGAAGGGAAATGCAGTAATAATTATTATATCTTTTCACGCGAGCCGGAATGGGGCTGGGGTTACGGCGGACAGGTGTTTCACGAAAGCCTTTCCATGCTTGCCTATGCTTATATGGACCCTGCAGGAGCAATGAACTCCCAGCGGGTTTATTTTGACCGCCAGCATCCGGACGGATATATTAACTACCGGACAGGCCCCTACCTGGATGAAACCATCGAATTCAAAGGAAAACCGACGAGTTCTGCGCCTTTCTTCAATTATGAGAACCTGGAGATATTTAAAATTACACAGGATAAGAAATTTCTCGAAGA
>CAZUYY010000117.1:0-7440 GCA_964624935.1 uncultured Prolixibacteraceae bacterium | reverse complement strand
TTGCGATGATCTTTGATGCCCCGGATATGATCCAGTATGCAGCACTTGCAGCCATTCCTTCGATATAAGCGACAACTGGAGTTGAAGAATTCTTTATGGCATCAGATAAAAGATCTGTACCGGTGACCTGTCCGCCTGGACTATCCACAACCAGGACAATGCTTTTTATGTTTGGGTTCTGATCAGCGGATTTTACATCGTTAAGAATAGACTGCGTTCCTCTTGGACCACAAGGCTGATCGTATTTAAGGATTTCCGACCGAATGGGAATGATGGCAACAGATCCTTCAGGTATGTTACTATCCGTAAATCCGAATCTTTGTTTTTGATCCCCTGTGCCGCTGATCACATACGAGCGATTTCTCTCCCGGGCAATAGCATAATCACCTTCGCTAAAATTTTCTCCATTAATGAGTGAAAGCAAAATGGAAGCATAAGCGGTTGATCTTTCTTTTGAGATCAACCATGCACCGGAGAGGATTTCTGCTAAGATGGGATTCATTGTACCCGTGTTTTGAGGATACAATATTATTATGGGAAGATGGGTAAATAAAGGACTGGAATAGAGCAGGCTTAATCCTGATTCTGGTCTGCCGGTATACTGTCGGGGCTATAATGAATGAATCCGGCAGGTTTTTGAAATTCTCCTGAGAAGAGAAGCTCAAAACCATTAAAACCCTCCAATGTAGGCGGTTTCAATAGCTTGCTTGCTTGTTATTTTCATGGGACTGTCCATTGTTCCAAAAAGACGAATCGTGCCATTTTTGTCTGTCAATTTTACGATCAGACAACGACCGGTCATCCGAAATAATTCGGATTCGACCGCGGCACGATCTTTTGGAACAAGGATCTTCAATTTATAAAGATATTTTAATCCTGCCGGAGTATCCTGCTGCTCTGATTCAAGTTGAATAGTCTCCGGGGTCACTTAAAGGAATCAGGAATTAGAAATTACGAAAACGAATTATAGAGTATTGGACAAATTCTATCCTCTGACATTCCTTAACCCGTCATAATCTTTTTTTATCGGCATCCTTCTCGTCGGTAATAATTTATTCGATCAAATTCGTATTAACTTTTCACAGTAAAATTTATTGACAAAATTTACTGTCCATACTAACTTTGTGAATATTAAAAATTACAATGATTTTAACATATAAAAACATGAAATATGAAAATAGCAGTATTGGGAACTGGTGTGGTCGGGCAAACCCTGGCAGAAAAACTGGCATCGCTCGGACATGATGTAACAATAGGAACACGTAATATCGAAAAAGCACTGTCAACTGAAGGCACAGATCGTTTCGGCAGACCGGCATTCGGACAATGGCATGCGAACCATGCAAATATTAAAGTTGCTTTATTTGCAGATGCAACTGCATCAGGAGAAATTGTGATCAATGCTACCAACGGTATGGGTTCACTGAACGCCCTTGAACATGCAGGCCATCATCATTTGAAGAACAAAATTCTTCTCGATGTTTCTAACCCGTTGGATTTTTCGCACGGGATGCCTCCCAGCCTCTCGGTCAGCAACACGGATTCACTGGCAGAACAGATCCAAAGGGCATTTCCGGAAACCAGGGTAGTGAAGAGTCTTCATACGATGAGTGCCTCCCTGATGGTCAACCCTTCATTGGTACCGGGAGATCACACAGTTTTTATCAGTGGAAATGATGCGGATGCAAAATTGAAGATAAGGGGCCTTTTGATCACTTTTGGCTGGAAAGATGAGAATATTTTTGACCTTGGTGATATTTCAACTGCCCGTGGAACCGAGCAGATCGTTCCATTGTGGCTTAGCATCATGACCACTTTGCAACATCCGTATTTTAATTTCAGGATGGTGATTGGAAAACCACCCCAAACCTGAGTTATAAACTTTTTTTAGATGCAAGATTGGTTGAAAAGAGATTTTCATGCAGTCTTGCATCTGAATATGAAATTAGTTCAAAGAGTATTCTGTTATTTTACTTTTACAAATTTTCCGGAAATTGCTTCTTTTCCGGCTCTCAATGTAAAAAGACATACACCGGCCGGATAACCACTCACATCCAAACCGATAACATGGCTTCCCTTCGCCATTCCGCTATCTTCATGATGATAGATTTGAATTCCATCGGAATTATAAACATCAAGGATAACATTATTCGGACTTTCTATGGAATAGGTCAAAGACAAATTGAAATCTGCCGGGTCAGGATAAGGAAGCTGTTCAATTTTTAATGAACCTGGTTTTTCTAATAAATGTATTGAATCTGAAGGTTCAGTATTTTGTACTAAAGTATCCTTCAAAGGCGGGTATTTAGGATTATATTCATTAAGACCGATGTCTAATCCCCTGCCATAGGATCTCGTGGGATAGAAATAATTATTCTTCTCTGATACAATACAGGACGGACTCGTCAAAACAATATATCCGTTGCTGCCTGTGCCGGGATTAATGATGGTATTGGAAGCTATCAGGTTATTCCTGCTCCTGGTACTTGAAAACCTTATCCCGTCTGCTTTTGGGTCGATAATATCATTAAAAAGAATAGAAAAAGAATTACCCGGCACACATGAAACATCCCCGACATAGATCCCATATTTCATTTTTGAAGGATCAGACGGATAATAATTCCACCCCGGATCTACGATCACATTATGGTATATCTTATAATTCCCAAGACCCAGGCTTTCGATCGCATCTCCTTTGCCTTTATATATATAGTTGTTGTAACAATCGCAATCCGATCCTCCTCCTATCATGAAACCTGACATCTGATAATTAACGCCTGCCTGGCTGTCGTACATAACCAGATTGTTGAAGATCTGGCAATCAGTTGTTGCAGAGCCGACCTGAATTCCATCCCAACCAGAATATTTAACAATGTTGTTGTAGACCCTTACACCTTTCAGGACACTTGGCATGACTACTGTATCTTTTCCTTTACAGTCGATCGTTTCCCCCCAATAAAAGCTGCTGCCAATGTACATTCCCTCATTCCCCGTATTCGAAAAATAACTATCATGGATAACGGTATTATATTGCGTAAAATTACTACGGACGGATGTCAGTGTGCAATCCGGGTCCGTCTTGGCATAAATCCCTGCAATAGAGGTGTTCGCTATAGATACATGATCCACTTCCACATCGGAAGAAAGGTCCCCGATACTCAGACCCGCACCTCCTGCTACACGCGAAATCATAAAGCCATAAAAGTACTTTGTATCGCCGGTCCCCGTCAATCTTACATACCTGCAATTATTAAGAACAATGCCGTAATACCAGTCAGTGTTGATGGTGACCATCCCGTTGAGGTTTATAAAAACAATAGGAAACCGGCTATTGCCACTGAAATTTTTAAGCTGCAGGTATTGTTTGCTTCCTCCCAAAAAGAACAAGGTGTCCCCGGGTTCCAACCGGTTATAAGGACTTGAATTGGCATCAATATACGTAACATCGGCAGGAACGATCATCCTGCTGTTTTGAGCATGAAGGTCCTGATTACCAAATAAACAATCAAGAAAAAGTACCATCACAATATATTTGATTTTATGCATAATGTTTAAATTTTAAAGATGTTCCTCTCCTAATACTAATCCCATTCTTCCTTCAGACCTCCTTGTTCAATATTCGATTACTCAAATTAAATGATATTGTCTCCCCTCCCTCTTGGGGCAGGGGCCGGGGGTGGGGTACTGAGGTATAAGTATTGCTATCCATATGCCTCTCTATTACTTTATAAATTTCATTGACATTGTTTTCCCAGGAATGTTCACGGGCAAACACCTCCCGTAATGTTTCCCGTTCCGGTGAGTTATCAGCTAAAGCTCTCTCAATCTCCTTTCCGAATTCTTCTTTGTTTGAGGCCAGGTAAGTATGCTGTGCAAAAATCGACATGGCCTCTGTCTTTAAAGCAACAACCGGTTTCCCCATCGCAAGGTATTCGTCAATTTTACGTGGATAATTTCCGATGGTCAGATCGTTTAATTTCTGGGGATTGATCGCAACATCAAATTGTCCAACATAATGAGGTAGCTGTTCCGGACTTTTATTTCCAGGAAAATACACATTCTTTAACCGATGCAAATCACTTTTCCGGAAAGTTTCATCCTCCGGACCAATCAGCACAATACTCCATTGTGGATATTGATTAGCAAGGAAACGGATAATGTCCGGATCAAGACGATTGCTTACTAATGCTCCCGTATAGCCAATCACAGGCGAAGGAATGGAGGCAATATCTGAAGGCACAGAAGAAACCAATTTTTTATTATATAACGACAAATCACATCCCTGACCAACGTTGAAAGTCGCAGAATTATATTGCCTTGCTCGGTTGGCAAGATAATCAGAAT
Source organism: uncultured Prolixibacteraceae bacterium (assembly GCA_964624935.1). Lineage (GTDB taxonomy): Bacteria > Bacteroidota > Bacteroidia > Bacteroidales > FEN-979 > FEN-979. The sequence goes on along the minus strand of CAZUYY010000117.1, from coordinate 3,096 downwards.
TTGTAAGGACAAGATCCGATTTCAGCATGAGTGCCGGTTCTATCCTTTTTCCCTGGCGCTTCCAGAAGTCTACAGCCAGAATGTTGTCACGTGAATAATAGATGTATAATTGCGGTTGGATCAGTTCCTTGAGGTAAAAACCACGAAACATGTTGCTGTCATTGAAAAGTATGGGGTTATTGAACTGAAGGCGATGAACCGCTGATTGTATCTCCCTGGCTAAACGCCGGTTGTTAATTTTATTTCCCCGGTCAAACAACCAGTTCCATGGTATCCTGCTGACAGATTCAAGCAGAGTACGGGGATATAACGTCCAGAGGTTGTCCTCTATCTGAATCAGATCATGCGAATTTCCTTTCAAAATATCAACCCGCTTCTTCACTCCGGGATCATTTCTTTTCCTCCAGAGTGTCGCACGATCAAGCGGGGAATTTACATAGAGCACACGATTATTCCGTGCAAATTCAATTGCAATATTTTTACAGTTGCTGCCAATCTCAATGTCCCACGACTGCAAACTAATGATAATAATATCTTTCCCTGTTATCATAATTTGTTTATGGATAGTCCGTCTCTGTTCTTTTTTATAACATAAGTTTGAAACCCGGGTGAATCAGCACTCATTGCAATGGCAATCTGAAAGTGCTGATCAAATATCATGGTCCTGAATAAAAAATCTTCACGTCTTGATCCATCCTCCAGTACTGAATTCCCATTTATTTTTTCCTTCAGTACCTCCACATGAAGGCCTTTTGTGATCCCCGCTCCCACTGCTTTCAGGTATGCTTCTTTCCGGGTCCAGATCTCATAAAACCGTTTCATTGAACCCCCTTCTGATTCCCGGATGTATTGTCCTTCCTCCTGTGTAAAAAATTGTCTCACAATAGGTTCGTATTCAAACTCTGCGTCGGTCTTTTCGACATCCACACCAATCTCATGTTCCGGATCAAATGCAAGTACAGATACGCCTGAACTATGAGAGAGGTTAAAAAACATTTTCCTGGAATACTTTTGAATGGATGGTTTTCCGTATAAACCACGAGTAAACTCAAGGACTTCCGGCGATATCCCAAGATACCTTCCCAAGATCCACCTCAGGAATCCATGAACGACGATATAATTCTTTCTATCGTCAGAAAAATGGAACCGAAGGCTGTTTGCGATTTCCTGGCCAGATAAGAAACTTTCCATACGGTCACATTCTGTAAGACCAATCTGATCCGTTTTCAGAACGATCAAAACAGGGGAATTCAACTCCGGGATTGAGATCAAGTCAGGCTCCGGGAATAGTTTATCCTTATTTTCAGCAACCGTTCGTATCGCATTTGCCCTTTTCATGATTGTGGCAGAGTCTCATCCAGGCACTTCTGAAGAAGGGTCGAAAAATGTTTGTCATTAGGTGGTGCAAAGGTACTTGAGTGTTCTCCGGGAATCTCGTGTACGATCACTCCTCCCAGGGCATATTTGTCCCATCCGTAATTAACAGGATCAGGAATGTAAAAGGTTTGGTGTGCAGCTTTAAATAGATGGACAACACCGTCATAGGGCTTGATAATATAACGCCTCCCGGCCCGCAGATTTGCACGATGCACTTTCCGCAGGTACTTTGGAAGTTCTTTCTGTTCTCCCTTTGAAGTTCTGTCTTCTTTCCTGACCTTGATATCAATCCCCCTGACTTTTTTCCCGAGTCCGCGCCACCTGCGTTTGATGACTGACAGCATTGATTCATGCGGATTTCTAAAGAAATAGGAAATATTCCAGACAAGATAATTCTGTAAATATTTTCCTCTTGAACCGATCTGCCTGAAAATGGGAAGGTGATTGACTGAACATTCCGCAACGGTATCCAGGAGGCCGATAAAACTCACTTTTTTACCTGTTTCTGTAAGTTGTCTTCCCATTTCAAATGCGATGTTCCCTCCAAGGGAATAACCGGCAAGCTGATAGGGCCCCTCGCTATCGACGGTCATGATCTCTGTTATATAATACTTAGCTATCTCCTCAATCGATTCCAATGGTTTATCAACACCGTTCAGGCCTTTGGCCTGTAATCCGTATACCGGTTGTTCCGGATCAAGATAGCTGATGATGGTGGTATATAAAAGAACATTTAATCCCAATCCATGAACCAGGAAAAGCGGCTTCTTTGACCCGTGAGGACGCAAGGGGACAAGGGATCTCCATCTGTCAGGTCCGATTCCATTCTCGATCACCTGTGAAAGTTTCTGAACGGTACTTTGTTCGAATAATGTTACAAGAGGAAGCCTGATCCCGAATTCCTTCTCGATCTTTATGATTAGTGTGACGGCAATCATCGAATGTCCGCCAATCTCAAAAAAATTATCCAGTATTCCGATCTTTTCAATTTTAAGAATGGATGACCAGATAGCCGCAAGTTTTTTTTCTGTAACTGTCTTAGGTGCCACGTATTCCTTTGAAGCTGAAAAAGAAGGACCTGATGGTTCTGGAAGCGCTTTCCGGTCAACTTTGTTATTGGCTGTCAATGGAAGTTTTTCCATTCTTACCATTGCTGATGGAACCATATACTCAGGCAATTTTTCTCGGAGAAATTGCCTGAGTTCACTTTCATCTATATCTGCAAGATCATCTGAAACATAATAAGCAACTAATCTCTTCTCACCTTGTTCGTCAACCCGCGCAATGACAGCATTTTCCCTTATACCGTCAAACTGTAATAGTACCGATTCGATTTCACCGGTCTCGATGCGAAAGCCACGGATCTTAACCTGCGAATCGATCCTGTTCAGATACATGAGGTTGCCATCCGGGAAATAATGAACCAGGTCGCCGGTTTTATAAATTCTGGAATCGGGATCATTGCTGAAAGGATTAATGATAAACCGGTCGCTGGTTACCTCTGTAAGGTTCAGGTAGCCGGTAGAAACACCTTCTCCTCCAATGTAAAGTTCTCCCGCTAAACCGGCAGGAACGGGTTCAAGTTTTGGATTAAGAACATAAAGTTTTGTATTGTCAATTGGCCTTCCTATGGGAACATAGCCTTCCCCCATACAATCTTCACCTTTGATCTTTTTTATTACCGAATAGATGGTTGTTTCAGTTGGTCCGTAACCATTC
>CAZUYY010000116.1:0-7501 GCA_964624935.1 uncultured Prolixibacteraceae bacterium | reverse complement strand
AAAAAATGATGATAACCAATTTAAAATCCCGCATGAAGCTTGTTTCTGATAAAAATTAAAAGATCAAAATTAGATGTAAATACTATGCCTTATGTAAAAGATTCTTAAATATATTAAACATAATATTGTTAGCTTAAATCAAACCTGAGTTGCCCAAAAAGATTATAACTTTTTCTGTGATAGGGTGATACGCCATATTTAAACAAACCTTCCCGGTGTTTTTTGCAAGGATATCCTTTGTTGTTTACCCAATCATACACTGGAAATTCCTCATGCACTTTTCTCATGAATGCGTCTCTGTGAGTTTTCGCGAGGACAGAAGCAGCCGCAATTGAAAGATATTCAGCATCACCCTTTACAATGCATCGATGGAGAATCCCGGGGTAAGAATGAAAACGGTTGCCATCGATAAGAAGAAGTTGCGGAATCGTTTGTAAATCAGCGATGGCATTATGCATTGAGAGAATGGAGGCGTTCAGTATGTTGATCTTATCTATTTCGGGGGCATCAATACTGGAAACGGCCCATGCAATGGCCTCGGATTCAATAAGGATTCGCATTTCATCGCGTTGCCGTGAGGTCAGTTTTTTAGAATCATTGAGGACCTCATTCCTGAAATTTTTTGGAAGGATCACTGCCGCTGCATATACAGGACCCGCCAGACATCCCCTCCCGGCTTCATCACAACCAGCCTCGATATATTCATAAGAGTAATGGCTCTTTAGCATAAAAAATCAAGATTCTTGTTATAATATACCCGATAACAGGTTATTCACAAGTAAAATCAACAGAATGCAGACAAAGATAATTTCTGCCCGTAAAGTGTTCCTTATTTTCAAAAGGTACATGCTCAATAACCCTGACAAAGTGATAAATGAGATCAGTAGATGATACTTCAAAAGACTGGCTGAAAAAGGGATTGAAAAGATCATAACAGGAATAAGCCAGATAAGAAGGGCAGTCTTCTTCCTGATCTCAATGGTTTTTTCAGATAATCTCGAAAGGCCGGTCACCATTCCGAAGGCCAATAGAAAGAGAACAATCGCGCTCAAAATGATAAAAGTCGGTTCGCGGAGCGGGGCCAGGTCGAAAGAGATCATGAAAAACTGCTTAAATTCAATCACTTTAATCAAAAATTTATCGAACCAGAAATAATAAACTGATAGAAAGATAAAAGGAGAGACCAATCCAATAAAAGAGCCAACCCATTCATGCCAGTCAATGTTCCGGAAAATGATAAAAGAGATCAGAATGAATATAAAAAACAAGATAAATGGCAGGTAAAATAGCGATGTAATACCGATCAGGAACCCGGCAACATAGGTGAGTTCAAGAGATTCTGATTTGCTATAGGATTTATAAAGCCGGTCAAGGATCATCAGCAGGAAGAAGGTAACAATGCTTAATTGGTGTAAAGTCAGCAGAAATGGAAAATAACTCATCAATTCGATAAAAATCAAAGCGGAAAGAGAGGAATTTTTTATAACAACTTCGTTTTCAGTTAGCAGCCCGTTTAGCAGGAATGCGGACAAAAGTGTAAGAATAAAACCAAGTATGCAGGCAACATGTGGAGAACTATGAAGTAGACTGTAGATCAATCCATAAAGTGGAACCGGACCATCCGGTGCCGGCATCGCGGGAGGATTGATAAAAGCCCGGCTCCATAAAAGACAGCCAATAATTCCGATCGTAATATATTGTATGGGAAAACTGGATCGGAAGAAGCGGAGAATCATGGCAACGGGAAATTATAGATCAAACCCAATATCCTTTCTGAATTGCTTGCCTTCAAACTCAATTTTTGTTGCAGTTTCGTAAGATATCTCAAGTGCTTCCCTGAGCGAATTCCCGAAAGAAGTGATGGCAATGACCCTTCCCCCATTAGTGACAAAATTTCCAGATGTCGGTTCTAATTTTGTTCCCCCATGAAAGAGTATGCTTGAACTTATCTTTCCTTCTATTTTAATCATTTTTCCTTTTTCATAGTGATCCGGATAGCCTTTTGAAACCAGCATTACCGTTCCTGTGAACCTTGGGTCAGTAAGAATCACTTCTTTTTCCAGATTTTGCAAGGCTACCGCAGTGAAAAGATCAACCAGGTCATTTTTTATGCGTGGAATTATCGATTCCGCTTCAGGGTCGCCCATCCTGCAGTTGTATTCAATAACATAGGGATCTCCATCTACATTGATCAACCCGAAAAAGATAAATCCCCGGTAATCTATGTTTTCTTCTTTTAAACCTTCTATGGTAGGAATTATAATCCTGCTCTCAACCTTTTTCATGAATGATTTATCAGCGAATGGCACCGGAGAAACCGAACCCATTCCTCCCGTGTTGGCCCCGGTATCTCCTTCTCCAATTTTCTTATAATCCTTAGCTTCAGGAAGTATCTTATAAGTAATTCCATCGCTGAGGACAAAAACGGAAAGTTCTATCCCTTTCAGGAATTCTTCAATGATGACGCGTGATGATGCAGCTCCAAATTTCGATTCTATGAGCATGGCATGTAATTCTATCTTTGCTTCTTCTGCGGTTGGGCAGATCACGACACCTTTACCTGCAGCCAATCCATCGGCTTTTAGGACATAGGGGGAATTGGAACGATCTATGAATGCTATTCCTTCGTCCAGATTGTTTTTTGAAAAGACTCTGTAAGCAGCAGAAGGTATATTGTGCCGGTTCATAAATTGTTTGGCAAACTCCTTTGATCCTTCAAGCATGGCAGCTTGTCTGAGAGGACCTATTACAGGTGTGTTTTTAAGGAGTTCATCCTCAAGAAAGAAATCAGCAATGCCATTAACCAATGGATCTTCAGGCCCTACAATGAGCATATGGATCTTATTATTTAGTACAAATTGCCGGATGGAAGGGAAATCATTGATGGAGAGTGGTACATTTTTTCCTATTGTGGAAGTCCCGGCATTTCCAGGTGCTATAAAAAGGTTGGTTATCTTCGGGCTCTTTGACAGTTTCCATCCGAGGGCATGTTCCCTGCCTCCGGAACCAAGCAAGAGTACATTCATGGTATCAGGTTGATTTAATTGCTTTTTCAATTGAATCCCAAAGCAAGTCAGCAGTTCTCTGCCAGGTAAATTCATTTTTTCTTTCCAGTCCTTTCCGGATCAGATCATTTCGTAAAGCAGTATCTTCCGCAATTAATTTCATTGCCCCGGCAATAGAATCCGCCTTGAATGGATCCACCAGCAAGGCAGCTTCTCCGGCTACTTCCGGCATGGAAGTCACATTTGACGTAATGACTGGGACGCCGCATCGGAAACCTTCGACAATAGGAATTCCAAATCCTTCAAAATAGGAAACATAGGTTAGGGCAAGAGATGCGCCAAGAACTTGTGCCAGTTCCTCTGCATTCAGTCGTCCACTAAAGACAACATCATTCGCAAATTGCATTTCTTTAAAGGCATTGCCAATCTCTTTCGTCCACCATTTCTTTGCTCCCACAATCAATAATTTGATCTCACCGGGATGATCTTTGCTAAAAATGTCAAATGCCCTGAACAGGTTAACAAGGTTTTTTCTGGGATGAAGAGAACCGATAAAAATAAAGTAAGGACATCCTGAGGCGTACTTTTTCCTGATGGCAGAGATCATCTCAGAAGAAAGTGGTTTGTACAATTCATTAGCTCCATCGTAAACAACATCAATCTGTTGAGGAGATATTCCATACAATTCAACAATATCCTGTTTGGAAAATTCGGAAACTGTAGCTATCCTGATTGCTTTCTTTGCAAATTTCGGAAAAAAATGACGGTAATAAACCCGGAATGAAAATGGCAGATCTTCAGGATAATGCTCAAAATTAAGGTCGTGGAAAACGGCCAGTGATTTGATTCCTGTCTTCAATGAAAGGTAACCATCAGGTGAAAGAAAAAGATCGGGGTTCAATTGCCTGAGGATTCGGGTTAACCTGTACTCGAACCAGAACCAGAAAAGCAATGGATGCCTGGCCTGAGGGAAGAGTACAATGGGTGTAATGTTGGAAGAGAAAATAAAAACCGGATTAAAACACCGGTCGAAGATGAAATAGAAATGATGCTCGGGATGCTGTGTTGTAATCCTTTTCAACGATTCAAAAGTAAACCAACCTATTCCATCAAGTTTATTTTTGATCAACAAGCGTGTATTGACAGCAATCTTCATCAGGCACCGAAAATAAAGGATGATTGTTGTTAAAACAAAAGTTTAATTTTTAACTTTGTAGCAAATATCTGAATTATTTTTCATGTTTTGATGAAAAGTTTCTGATCCCAGAAGCTTTTCCTTTTTTATGCAGCGAAAATTTCTGACGAACCTCGGGTTGATGCTTTTACTCAACCTTTTAATAAAACCGGTATGGATTTTTGCCATCGACAGGAACGTTCAGAATGTAGTTGGAGCTATGGATTATGGATTTTATTTTGACCTCCTTAATTTTTCTTTTCTTTTCAATATTTTTCTGGATCTTGGGATAACGAATTTCAATAACAGGAACATTGCGCAGAACCAACAATTGCTCAATAAGCATTTTTCCGCAATCGTGGTATTAAAGTTTTTGCTTGCCATTGTCTATATTTTTATAGCTTTCACTGTGGCCTTCCTAATGAAATATAAGGCCGACCAGATGAAACTCCTGGTATGGCTGGCATTTAATCAAATCCTTACTTCATTTATTTTGTACCTCAGGTCGAATGTTTCAGGGCTGATGATGTTCAAAACAGACAGCGTTTTATCTGTCTTGGATCGAATACTCATGATCCTGTTTTGCAGTATATTGTTGTGGGGGCATCTAACTGCTTCCAAATTTAAGATCGAATGGTTTGTTTACTCGCAAACAGCAGCTTATGGAATTACTGTATTGATCGCTTCCCTTATAGTGATCAAAAAAGCCAGCTTCCGTAAGCTCAGTGTCAATTGGCCATTTTTTCTGATGATTATTAAACGCAGCCTTCCTTTCGCCTCCCTAGTGCTCCTGATGACCCTCTATAACCGGCTGGATCCGGTTATGCTTGGAAAACTGTTACCGGATAAAGCCATTGTATCAAACAATGAAATTAGTACAGCCCACTTTCAGGTTGGTATTTATGCAAAAGGTTTCAGATTGCTGGATGCGGCCAACATGATTGCCTACTTGTTTTCTGTTCTTCTTATTCCTGTTTTTTCAAGAATGATAAAACGAAAAGAATCTGTAGAGAAAATGGTAAAACTCTCATTCACCCTGCTGATCACAATAGCCGTCATCGTATCCTTAGGATGTATATTTTACAGTAATGAACTGATGAAGTTGCTTTACTGGGACGACATTGATCGATCTGCACAGGTATTTAAACTTTTGATGGGTGGATTTATTGCTGTTTCTACGACCTACGTTTTTGGCACCCTGTTGACTGCAAATGGAAACCTGAAACAACTTAACATCATATCTCTTATCGGGTTACTGATAAATTTTAGTATGAACCTGATCCTGATCCCGCATTTGCTGGCGGTCGGATCAGCTTATGCCAGCCTGTTTACTCAGTTTTTTATTGCTATCGTTCAAGTGATCATCGTACAAAAGATCTTTAAATTCAAAATAAATTACAGTTATCTTCTCACTTTACTTTTCTTTGTAGTAGGGGTAATTCTTTTGAATTTTATATCGAAAGCCGTGGATCTCAGACAACTGGGTATCGGATCTTCCCATAATTCCTGGTTACTGAATTTTTTCCTGATGATCATCCTTTCTTTCGGGTTTGCCGCAGCGTTAAAACTTCTTAATCTGAAGTCTATGCTTCAGATCCTCCGTGAAGACCGATAAGCTTGATGTTCTCCGAATGATCTTTTCGTTTTGCGGTTTCACGAAAAAACAATAATTTTGGAAAATATTTGATCTTTGATCATATGACAAATGAAGTGAAAAAGAATGAGGATTTTGATTCCGGCAGCCTGATCATCTTTTTATATAAATGGAGAAAGCCGCTGATAATTGTAATTATTGTTGCTGCTCTTGGTTCATGGTTCTTCTCCTGTCCTTGGTTCATAACACCAAAATTCCAATCCACCGTTATTATGTACCCGGCAAGCAGCAGTTCGGTTTCAAGAGCTTTATTGAGTGATCAATCTGCAAAAGGGCAGGATCTTGTCTCCTTCGGCGAAGATGAACAGGCAGAACAACTGTTACAAATTTTAAGTTCCAATAAAATACGCGACAGGATCATTCAGAAGTTCAACCTTGTCAGGCATTACGGGATCGATTCTTCTTCCAGGTACAAAAATGAATCCCTTTATAAAAAGTACAATAAGAACATTACTTTCCGCCGCACAGAATACATGGCAGTGCAGATATCGGTTTTAGATAAAGAGCCGCAGATGGCAGCCGATATCGCCAATAAAATTGCTGATCTTCTTGACTCGGTAAAGAACCAAATGCAACGGCAAAGAGCTTACTCCGGTTTCAAGATTGTGGAGACCGAGTATAATTTGTTGAAGACAGAGGTGGACAAGGTCGCAGATTCACTGGTTGCCATCGGAAAACTTGGTGTGAATGATGTAGAATACCAGTCTCAGGCACTGAATACACAAATGGCTATAGCGACCAGTAATAACAACCGGTCAGCTATGGCAGCATTACAAAAAAGACTGGATGTTCTTGGTAAATATGGTGGCATCTATATGTCATTGAAAAATGCCTTGGAGTTTAAAACGCATCAATTGACATTGCTGCAAGCGAAATTCAAGGAAGCCAAGGTTGATGCTGAAGAAGATCTTCCTCAGAAGTTCATCGTAAATACTGCTTACAAAGCCGAACGAAAATCTTATCCTGTGCAATGGTTGATCGTGCTCGTGTCCACTTTTTCTGCTTTATTTTTCACGATCATCGTCATCATAATAATTGAGAAGATCAGCGCTTATGAATCACACAAGAAATTCCATCTTTCCTGAACTGAGAAATATAAAAATTTAAGTTCTAAATTAAACAAATATGGAAGATTACTTTATAAGTAAAAGGTTAATTCAGATTTTCATTCACTGGAAGATTCATCTCGCGGTAATTGTTGTGGCTACCGCTATTCTTGCTGCTTTTTTTTCCAGTTCGATTTTTATTACACCACTATATAAGTCATATGCCGTTATATATCCTTCCAATATATCCGCATATGCAGATGAGAGCCTCAGCGAACAAATGATGCAAGTACTTCAATCGAAAGATATCCGTGACAGTGTTGTCAAAAAATTCGATCTTCCGAGACATTATGGGATAGATCCGGCTTACGAATATTTTACAAGTACCTTGTTGTGGGAATATGGCCAGAACGTTAAAATATCAAAAACGCCTTATGATGCCGTCATCATTGAAGTGTGGGATAAAGATCCAAAGATCGCATGTGATATGGTAAATGAGATCATGAACCAGTACAATTTTAAACTTCGTGGACTTCATAAGGAAAAATTCAGGGAGGTTGTTGTCAATTATCGTACAGTCACCGATTATAAAAAGAAGGAATTGGATTCACTTCAACAACGG
>CAZUYY010000115.1:0-7516 GCA_964624935.1 uncultured Prolixibacteraceae bacterium | reverse complement strand
GATTGTGATGGACCTTTTCCTACCGGTACCCCCCCTGATTATTATACTTATTGGGCAGATAATGGCGGCGACCATCTCGGCATTTCTGAATTTCATGTTGATTGGAACACTCCTGCCAATTCGACCTTTGGCAATTTTCTTTCACTGGCTGTTAATTCATTCACTTATAATGTTTCAGGAATTACCCAGCCAGGAACTTCCGTCAAACTTGATCCTATCAATGATCGGATGATGTATCGCCTGCAGTTCCGTAAATTTTCAAATTATTGGTCAATGGTTTGCAATCATACTGTTGATGTCACAAGTTCGGTTGCAGGAATTCGTTGGTATGAGCTCAGAAAAACAAGCGGGGCATGGTCGATCTACCAGCAATCAACTTATTCTCTTTCAGATAACAACAGCCGTTGGATGGCCAGTATTGCCCAGGATACCAGTGGAAATATTGCTTTGGGCTATTCAGTTTCCGGGTCCACCCTTCACCCCTCCATCCGGTACACGGGAAGGTTGAAAAACGATCCACTTAATACCATGACCATCGGGGAAAAAGGGATCTATAATGGCGCTGGTTCGCAAACATACAACGGTACCAATCCCAGCCGATGGGGGGATTATAGTTCTATGACTGTTGATCCAAGTTCTCCCAACACATTCTGGTACACTCAGGAATATTATTCTTCAACCTCATCCACCAGTTGGAAAACACGCATTGCCTCTTTCAACTTTTCAAATATATTAGTAGTTACTGCAACAGCTAACCCGGCGTATATTAACCAGGGCCAGACTTCTCAATTGAGTTGCACAGCAACAGGAGGAACTGGTACCTATACTTATGCCTGGACATCGATACCCGCCGGTTTCAATTCCAATCAACAAAACCCGCCACCGGTTTCGCCTAATTATACGACAAAATACATTGCCCATGTGACATCCGGAACACAGACTGCGACAGATACCACAACAGTTTTCATTAATATGACAGCTACAGCGACTGCAAACCCATATACCATAAATCCAGGCGCCTCCTCGCAACTCAATGTGACGGCAACCGGTGGAACAGGTACTTACACTTATTCCTGGACTTCTAATCCTTCCGGGTTTACATCTGGCTTACAAAATCCTGTTGTGTCTCCCACGGTTACTACCACTTATACTGCCGTTGCCACTTCAGGAACACAAAACGCAAACGATACAGCAAAAGTGAAGGTCAACCTGACCGTTCAGGCCACTGCAACACCTCCTACTATTACCGCAGGGCAATCTTCACAACTGAATGCTATTGCCAATGGCGGATCGGGGGCCTATACTTATACATGGACATCCAATCCTCCCGGTTTTAATTCTAATATTCAGAATCCCGTTGTATATCCGACAATTACTACGAACTATAAAGTAAGTGTGAATGATGGGACTCAGTCGAAAGCTGATTCTGTTACCGTGACAGTTACGTATGCTCCGCTAATTGTAACTGCAACAGCCACACCTTCAACTATTTGTATTGGAGGCACTTCTCAATTGAATGTTACAGCTACCGGCGGAACCACTAATTATACTTATTCGTGGACTTCCATTCCGACAGGATTTACTTCAAATGTCCAGAATCCGCAAGTTCAGCCATTGGTAACCACCATTTATATTGCCCATGTCAACGACGGTAATTCTACTTCTACCGATTCTACGACCGTAACGGTGATCCAGCTTGCGACTGCATTTGCAGGAAATGACACCACGTTTTGTGTTACGGTTGGACAGATTCAGCTCAACGGACAATCATCCAACAGTTCAAGCGTGTTATGGACCACCAGCGGTGACGGACTTTTCCTGAATCCATCAAGCCTTAATGCCATCTACTACCCGGGGACCAACGATAGATCTTCGTTTCATGTGAACTTAACGCTTACTGCTTATCCTGTTTCTCCCTGTACTTCACAAGCTAGCAGTACACAGCATGTTACATTTGATCCTTGTAATGGTATTTCCGACTTGAGTAATGATGTATTTTCCATCTCCATACGACCCAATCCATCTTTTGGTTCCATAAATCTTGTAGTCACTGGATTAAAAACGGGTGATGTCAGTGTCAACATCATGGACCTCAGCGGTAAGGTTGTATTCCAGGATACCTTTACAGCTTCCGGAAAGAAGCTTAACCAAAAGATTGATCTTTCACAATTCCAGAAAGGAATTTATTTTGTGAAAGTTCAAACCGACAGCCAGGTCAAAACTGAAAAACTAATCATGGAATAGTTTAGTATGTAATGATTGAAATGCCAGGCGGGATACTATTTCTGCCTGGCATTTTTGTTTCTCAGTTGTGTGCATTCAGAAAATTCAGGAGTAGCTCATTGAATTGTTTGGGATGAGTTTCCATAGGAGAATGGTGAGCTTCGGGAATGATTTTCAGGTCAATTGTGGGAACATTTCTTTTCAGTTTTTTTGCAGTGCTAAGATAAATTGTCTGGTCTTTTTTCCCCCAGATCACCAATACCGGCAAATCCATTAATCCATCAGCATGCAGGTGACGGATTTCATGTGCATTCGCATAAACATTAATTACAGAAGCTGCCGAACCGTTAATCGTAAGCGGGTCAAAATATCCTTTCATCTCCGTAGAATCCAAAGGACGGCCATAGACAGTTTTCATCAGTCGAGCTATGCTGTTATAAGAAATGATATTCTGTTTTGCCAATGAGACAAGAACCGGATTCGTTTCTTTCATTTTCGCCATGGTGATGAATGCTCCTTTCATATTCTGGTTCCGGATAAAGACCATTCCATCCACGAGGGTAACGGTTTGCACGCGATCGGGGTTCATAAGGGCCATGGCTTCCACTGCACCTCCTCCCATAGAATGTCCGACAATATTCCATTTACTTTTATCCTTCGAGTCGATTTTTGCCAATAATGCCCAGATCATATGTGCACGGCCACTGTTCGACTGGTTGACATGGAGGTTCCTGTCACTGTAACCAAATCCCGGAAGATCAATGGCAACGACCATGTATCCGTCGTTTACCAAGGCATCTATATTGTTTCGCCAGCAAAAAGTCGATCCGCAGAAACCATGAACCAGCAACACTTTGCCTTTCCGGTTTTTGGTTCCTTCATTAAAAATCCTATAATGAAAGGTGGCTGAATCGATTTTCAGAAAATGGCTGTTTTCGTAAGGTTTATTTGTATTTGAGAACATGACTTCCTGACCTTGAGCGCTGTATAACCCGTGAATTGCAGCCAGCATGAGCACCAGAGAAATCAGCAAAATCTTGTCTGCCTTCAATTTTGTCATATGGCAAATTTACTTTTTTTACTTAATAACCTGAGCCCACGCTGAAAAGTCTTTTTTTACCGCGAAGTCTCTAAGACGCTAAGAAGCGCGAAGAAGTATGATAATTGATAATTGGTATTGGGTATTGGATTTTTTTGAACAATCGATCAAAAAGTGAAGATTGAAGAGTGAAGAGTGAAGAGGTTTAATTGAGTTATCGAATATCGATCACCGATTTTTGAATACTTTTGGCTGAAATTTCACGTTGGATAAACTTATATTTGATTGGAATGGATAAAAGTAAGCTGAGAATATACTTACCTCTTGTTTATGCGACTATTCTGCTTGCCGGAATATTACTGGGACTTGAACTTGGCAAAGCCGGCAGTGGAAGTTCTTTTTTCGTAAAGCACAAGCAAGACAAGATCAATGAGGTGATCAATTATGTGAAGCAAAATTACGTAGATACGATCAGCCGGAACCAACTGGAAGAGAAAGCGATCACGGGAATGTTGCAGAGTCTTGATCCACATTCGGTGTACATCTCTCCCGGTGAGTTTCATGATGCCAATGATCCGCTGCTTGGCGGTTTTGAAGGTATCGGGGTACAGTTCCGCATTGAACGGGATTCCATTATGGTGATCAATCCCGTGTCCGGTGGACCCTCAGAAAAGCTGGGTATCAAAGCCGGCGACCGGATCGTGAAGATCGAGGGAAAAAATGTCGCAAGTGTTAAGATCACTAACAATGAAGTCCTGAGAAAACTGAAGGGGAAAAAGGGGACGAAAGTGAATATTTCTATATTCCGTAAAGGCGTGAAAGGTCTCCTGGATTATACGATAACCCGTGATGTAATTCCGCTTTACAGTCTGGATGTTGCCTACATGGTTGAACCTTCTATTGGTTATATCCGGTTGAATAATTTTTCGGCAACAACCCACGATGAGTTGGTAAAAGCCCTTAAGGAGCTCAACTCCAAAGGGATGAAAAAGCTGATCCTGGATCTCAGAGGGAATGGCGGAGGACGTTTGCAGGCTGCCATTGATGTGGCGGATGAATTCCTTCCTGATGGGAAACTGATCGTCTATACCAAAGGAGCTCATCATTCACGCGAAACTGCCTATGCAACCGCAGGAGGCTTGTTTGAAACCGGGGAACTGGTCGTTCTTATCGATGAATGGTCGGCTTCTGCCAGTGAGATCGTGGCCGGGGCAATCCAGGATAATGACCGTGGGACTATCATGGGCAGAAGATCTTTCGGGAAAGGTCTCGTACAGGAAGAACTTGATTTTAAGGATGGTTCAGCGGTCCGCGTGACCATTGCCCGGTATTATACTCCGACGGGCCGGTGTATTCAAAAATCCTATAAAAACGGGACGGAAGAGTACTACAATGATTATTATCACCGGATCCTTTCCGGAGAAATGGAGAATCCCGACAGCATTCATTTTGCTGATTCCCTGAAGTTCAAGACCCCGAAAGGAAAGACCGTTTACGGCGGAGGTGGCATAATGCCTGATATTTATGTTTCAGTCAGCAAAGACACCATGTACAAATATTACAATCTTCTTGCAAATAAAGGACTTATTTACCAGTATGCCTTTGATTATACCGATAAGAATAGAAAGATATTGAATTACAAGTCGTTTGAAGAGTTCAACCGAAAATTCGAGATCACCGGACCGATGTATTCTGATTTTATCAACTCAACTTTAAAAAGCGGAATCAAGCGGGAAGGGAAAGATCTGGCTGCATCAGATACGCGGATCAAAGTGCTGATCAAAGCATATATCGGGAGGAACATTTTGGACAATCCCGGGTTTTATCCACTCTATAACAGCATTGACGAGACTTTCCAGAAGGCAGTATCGACATTAAAATCAGGGAAACATTCCTGAAAGAAAAAAATGATACTTTTCAGGTTGACATTTTGCATTTGACGTTGTATTTTTGATCATTCATTTAAAAAAAGAGAGATATGATTCATGAATTGCCAAAGCTTCCTTATGCATTGAATGCATTGGAGCCTTATATTTCGCAGCGGACGATAGAATTCCATTACGGGAAACATCATCAGGCCTATGTAACCAACCTTAACAAGCTGATCGCAGGGACGGAATATGAAAATTCTTCGCTTGAAGAGATCATCCGGAAAGCCGGAGGAGGAATCTTTAACAATGGCGCCCAGGTGTGGAACCATACGTTTTACTGGAATTGCATGAAGCCAAAAGGCGGTGGTGAACCTGCCGGGAAACTTGCTGATGTGCTGGTGAAGAACTTTGGTTCTTTTGCTGACTTTAAAGAAAAGTTCTCGACGGCGGCTGCAACGCTGTTCGGTTCAGGCTGGGCCTGGCTGGTCAAGAAACCCGATGGCACGTTAGTAATAACCCAGGAGAGCAATGCAGGTAATCCACTCAAAACAGGTGATCATCCGTTATTGACGTGTGATGTTTGGGAGCATGCCTATTATCTGGATAAACAGAATCTGCGTCCGGGTTATATCGCTGATTTCTGGAATCTGGTGGATTGGGATGCAGTGGCGGGGAGGTTGTAACAGCCCCTCCCCCAGACAGCCCTACTTGGGCCCTTGACAGCCCCTCCCCTAACCCCTCCCCATTCGGGGCGGGGAAATGATCCCGGCCCTGAGAGGGAAGGGAAATGACCCGACCCCCGGCCCCTCCCCAAAGAGGGAGGGGAGATAACCCCACCCCCTGCCCCTCCCCCAAGAGGGAGGGGAGATGACCCCACCCCCTGCCCCTCCCCCAAGAGGGAGGGGAGAAATGAGTGGTGATAATTATTTGGATAATTTCTCTTCCAGAATTGGAATGATTTCGTTTACCGGTATCCGGTCTTGCAACATGGTGTCGCGGTCGCGGATTGTGACGGTGTTGTCCTTTAAGGTCTGATGATCGATGGTGAGGCAATAGGGAGTTCCGATGGCATCCATTCTGCGGTAGCGGCGGCCGATTGTATCCTTTTCTTCGTAGAAACAACGGAACCGGTATTTCAGGACATCCATGATCTCCCTTGCTTTTTCCGGCAGTCCGTCTTTTTTTACCAATGGAAGAACTGCGACTTTTATTGGCGCCAGTATTGCCGGAAGACTCAAGACAACTCTTTCTGTGCCGTCCTCAAGCTTTTCTTCCTTGTAAGCATTACTCATTATGGCAAGAAATGTACGGTCAAGACCAATTGACGTTTCCACTACATAGGGAACAAAACCCTCATTACTTTCCTGGTCAAAGTATTGTATTTTCCTTCCCGAGAATTTCTGGTGTGCGCTCAGGTCGAAATCTGTACGTGAATGGATCCCTTCCAGTTCTTTAAAACCAATCGGGAATTCAAATTCAATATCGGTGGCTGCATTTGCATAATGAGCAAGTTTATCATGGTCGTGAAACCGGTACTTTTCCGCAGGAATGCCCAATGAAGTATGCCATTTCATTCTCTCTAGCTTCCAATAAGCAAACCATTCCAACTCTTCTCCCGGTTTGACGAAATATTGCATCTCCATCTGTTCAAATTCACGCATGCGAAAGAGGAACTGCCTCGCTACGATCTCATTGCGGAATGCTTTGCCAATCTGAGCAATTCCAAATGGGATCTTCATCCTTGCTGATTTTTGTACATTTAAGAAATTCACGAAGATGCCCTGTGCCGTTTCCGGACGAAGGAAAATCTCGTTTGCATCTTCATTGACGGAACCCATCTGGGTTGAGAACATCAGATTAAATTGCCGGACGTCTGACCAGTTTTTCGTTCCTGAGACGGGGCAGACGATCCCAAGTTCGTCGATCAACGCCTTGACATCTGCAAGGTCATTTTTTTCCAATGAAGAATAAAACCGTTTCTTTATGACCTCGATTTTGGCAAGGTGCTCCATCACCCTTGGGTTGGTAGTACGGAACATCTGCTCATCAAAAGTTTCGCCAAACCGCTGACGGGCTTTATCGACTTCCTTCTGAACCTTATCTTCAATTTTCTGGATATGATCCTCAACAAGGACATCGGCCCGATAACGTTTCTTTGAATCCTTGTTATCGATCATCGGGTCGTTAAAGGCATCCACGTGTCCGGAAGCTTTCCAGATCGTCGGGTGCATGAAAATTGCAGAATCAAGGCCGACAATGTTTTCATGGTACTGAACCATCGACTTCCACCAATAAGCCTTGATGTTGTTCTTCAATTCAACGCCAAATGGGCCATAGTCGTAAACAGCGCTTAATCCATCGTAGATCTCACTGGAAGGAAATA
>CAZUYY010000114.1:0-7519 GCA_964624935.1 uncultured Prolixibacteraceae bacterium | reverse complement strand
TCGGAGAACCCGGACGGCTTATAGACCTGACCGTTTCCCTTGATAAAATAGACAAAACCAGCATAGAACAGGTTATTGCTGAACTCTCTGAAAAAGGATTTACAGGTACCTCAATCAGTGCGCTTGAACCTCTGTTGAATTTTAACCTGGGTAAAAAGAATACGGATCTGCTTCCTTTTTTAAAGGTTAATCTTAAACCTTCCGCAATAGGTTTAGAAGGAATCGATGAATTCGAAAAAATAATGGGATATCTTACAGATCAGAATTTAGATGATCGTGTTGAACTGGATATCTCCCTGGCACGCGGATTGAATTATTATACCGGCACCATCATCGAAGTGAAAGCTGCGGATGTTCCGATGGGAAGCATTTGCGGAGGTGGCAGATATGATGACCTTACCGGGATTTTCGGACTTAAAGGCGTCTCAGGAGTAGGAATCTCATTTGGTGCCGATAGGATCTATGACGTAATGAATGAGCTTAACCTTTTCCCTGAGATGATCGGAGCAACGACAAAAGTCCTTTTTGTGAATTTCGGTCAACCCGAAGAAAGGTACTGTCTTAATCTTCTTTCCGTCCTCCGCGAATCAGGCGTCTCCGCTGAGATCTATCCCGATAATACTAAAATGAAAAAGCAACTGGATTATGCCAACCGTAAAAAAATTCCTTACGTGGTGCTGATCGGTGAAAATGAGATGAAAGAAGGCAAGGTTAAACTGAAGGATATGAAAACGGGAGAACAGAGCACATTAGCGTGGGAACAGCTAAAAGACAAGCTAACCTAATACCCAAAATATGACACTAGTAATAAAAGGAGCAGGCCTGACCATTGAAGACATTGTTAATGTCGCCCGGCGGAATGAAAAAGTCGAGCTGGACAAGAAGGCCATTGAACGGATCCTGGCATGCCGTGCTATGCTGGAAAGAAAGATTGATGCCCATGAGATCATGTATGGTGTGAATACCGGTATCGGGGAATTTTCAGAAGTCGTTCTGAATGATGAACAAGTGAAGGAATTCCAAAAATACCTTATCTATAACCATGCTGCAGGAATAGGAGACCCGATGCCTATTGACTGGGTAAGAGGAGCAATGCTGGGTCGTATCAATGTGCACGCCCACGGCAATTCCGGCTCGCGGCTTGAAATCACACAAACACTGGTAGATATGCTCAACAAAGACGTTACCCCTTTTGTCTGCCAGAAAGGATCCGTGGGTGCCTGTGGCGATCTTGCACCGATGTCACAGATTGCATTGCTAATGATAGGCGAAGGGCACGCTTACTTTGAAGGTAAATTATTTACTGGTAAGGAAGCGCTCGACAAGGCAGGAATTCCTGTCCCAGGATTAAAGGCACGCGATGGATTGGCTACCATCAATGGCTCAAATGTATTGACCGCAATGAGTGCTCTTTTTCTCTATGATGCCAACAACTGGTTGAAACAAGCTGAAATTGCCGCTTCGATGTCGTTGGAAGCTATGAAAGCCAACATGCGGCCATATCTTCCAAAACTGCATGAAGTAAGGGGCTTTAAAGGAGCTATCCGGAGTGCTGCAGCCATCCGGAAATGTGTGGAAGGCGGCGATCTTGCAGAAGGAAAAGTAAAATGCAAAGTGCAGGATGCCTACTCGATGCGTTCAACACCGCAAGTCATCGGATCAGCTCACGATGCCCTTGCATATGCCCGTTCACAGGTCGAGATTGAATTGAACGGAGTCGGCGATAATCCGATCTTCTTCCCCGATGAGAACCTGCAACTTTCAGGTGCCAATTTCCAGGGTTCACCAGTATCAGTTCCCATGGATATGGCAGGAATGGTCATTACCATGGTCAGTGTGATGTCGGAAAGGAGAATGAATCGTTTGAATAATCCTGCCCTCAGTGTTGGCTTGCCTCCTTTTCTTTCAAAAGGCGCCGGCATGTTCAGCGGGATGATGCTGAGCCAGTATACTGCCGATATGCAAATCGTCGAACAAAGGATACTTTCGTCTCCAGCCTCAATTCAATCAATACCCGCCGCAGCCGACCAGGAAGATTTTGTGTCCATGGGAATGAATACGGCCCTGAAGAATTTTCAGATCCTCGACAATGCCTATGGCATCCTGGGTATCGAATTCATGGCAGCCGCACAGGCCCTGGACTTCAGGGAATATACGTTTGGTGCCGGCGTCAATAAAGCAAAGGAAGTCATAAGGAAACATGTGGCTTTCCTTGATATCGATCGTCCATTATATCCTGACCATAATACCATGAAGTCCCTGGTCAGTTCCTGTGAAATCCTTGAAGAGGTCGAAAAAATTACAGGGAAACTTGAATAATCACATTGAACCAATTAACAGGTAAATGGAAGAACAACCACTGCTACCGGACGTTGAGTCAAAGGAAAAACGTCCGACATTTCTTTCAGTATTATGTATTTTGACCTTTATAGGCAGTGGTCTGAATGCCTTTTCAAACCTGATGGTTTTTCTTTTCTTCGATGCCTCCATGAAATTTGCAGCAGAAATGGTGAAGACTTTCAAGATAGCAGGTATGGAACCATTCCTGGATGCAAAGCCCATTTACTTTGTATCCACTGCCATAATCAATGCACTGGCTGTGGCAGGTGCAATTTGGATGTGGCAACTCAGGAAACATGGTTTTCATATATACACTATTTCACAGATATTGGTTATCCTTGCCCCCATGTATTTCTTCCATCTACCCACCCCTGATTTCTTTAGCATTCTTTTATCAGGAATTTTTGTAATGCTTTACAGCCCTTACCTGAAAAAAATGTCCTGAAGATGGAAGAGATCAATACTCAACCCCGGGTCCCCGGCGAAAGCATAGCTCAAAGGCCTTATATGTTGACCATTCTGTGTTTGTTTTCTTTCGTATTCTTCGGATTGATCTCGTTTTTCTTCCTTTTAGCATTATTCTATTCAGGCTCCATTACAGATATGGTGTTCAGGTATGCTCCTGAATATTCATTTAAAAGTTACTCCGTTATTCTTTATATCCTTGGGGGATTGCTTTTGCATGCATTATCGATGGCCGGCACGATCCTGATCTGGAAAATGAAAAGGCCGGGCTACCTTATATTCGGCACATCTTCATTGGTAATTTCCATATATCAACTATTTGCAACAAAAATTTCACCCCTCACTACGGCCTTCTATATTGCACTTATCATTGCCTTCGGCATCTTCTTCAAAAAACTCAGATAATTCCCCCATCATTTTTCATTCTTCCTCTGTACGGACGAGTCGGCGACTCGCCCCTCCATAAATTTCACTATCCCATGCCTAAAATTACAACGACCTAATTTTAAATACATTAACATTTCTTCCTCTTTTCCAAAAAATTTATATTAACTTTTTTTTAACTTTTTTTAAGATTTGTTTGACTTTTAAACAAATTATTTATTAAAATTGCATTGGATATGACGAAAAACGCAATACAACATCTCAATATATACATCATACCGGGTTGTTTTATCAGGTGCAATCGGGTATACCCTATTGATATTCCACTGATTATTAATCCTTTTACTAACTAAAATCATCCACTATGAGAAAATTTACCATTGTCCTTGCTTTTCTTTTATTGGCAGGGCTGCAAGGCGTACTTGCACAAACACGGGTCATATCCGGTGTTGTAACATCATCGGAGGATAAATCCCCCATTCCCGGGGTGACCATCGTTGTCAAAAGCACGACCATTGGTACTACAACCAATGTTGACGGGAAATTTGTTTTGTCTGTTCCGACAAAATACGATGTATTAACTTTTTCCTATGTCGGGATGAAGACAAAAGAAGTCAAAATCGGGGAATCCAATTCAATGGATGTCGTATTAGAGCCTGATGTTATGAATATGGATGAGATCGTGGTTACAGCCATCGGTATTCCAAGGGAAACGAAAGCCCTGAGTTATTCAGTGCAAAATGTTTCCTCAGATGACATCAGTAAGGCCGCACAAACAGATATGATTAACAGCTTGCAGGGAAAGGTTTCCGACGTGCAGATTGTCAGTTCATCCGGGGTAGCAGGCGCTGCCTCTTACATTCAGATCCGTGGTGTTACCTCCCTGACACAAAACAACCAGCCTCTCATGGTAGTAGACGGGGTTCCTATCGCAGGCGCTGAAACAGGTGGCGATATTGAAGCTGCATCAAATAACAATTTTGATGGTGTCGCCCTGTCCAACCGTGCAATTGACCTTAACCCTGACGATATTGAATCCGTCAGTATTTTGAAGGGTGGGGCAGCAACTGCACTTTATGGTTTGCGTGCCGCTTCCGGTGCCGTTATCATAACCACAAAAAAAGGGAAAGCCACTACGGGTAAAAAGATCTCCGTGACTTTTAATACTTCTGTTAAATTTGATGTCGTGAGTCAGTTACCAGCACGACAAGATGCTTACGGACAAGGTTCAGGAGGTAACTGGATTTCAGGTAATAAATTCAGTTGGGGTCCGAAACTGGATACCTGCGCCTATGACAAGACAAATTGGAACAATTATGAATGGAAAGATTTTGATATCGATGGAAGGATTGTTAGCAGTGGTGGTAAGCCAGGGTCAGTTAAAACTTATAGCCCCTATGATTTCTTTCAGACAGGAATAACTACCAATAACTCTATTGCCCTCAGTGGTGGAGGCGATATTTCCACTTTCTATTTCAGCTTTTCTGACAATCAGACAAAAGGTATTGTTCCCAATAATACGTTGCACAGGAATACTTTTAAAATATCCGGCGATTCAAAACTCTCCGATCACTGGAAGGTATCAGGAACAGCAAATTACATCATAACCTCTGCTAACCGTATTCAGCAGGGTAACAATACATCAGGTGTAATGCTTGGTCTTTTAAGAACGCCGCCGACTTTCGACAATGCTGCCGGTTATATTTTTTCATCAGACTACCTGTTACCGGACGGCTCACCGCTTCCCAGTGCCGGCAACGAAAGAAGTTATCGTCATGGGATCTATTACGACAACCCCTACTGGACGGCAAATGAAAATCATTACCAGGATGCCGTTAACCGTTTGATCGGATCGGCACAGGTGGATTACCTGGCAAACAAATGGCTCTCTTTTACTTATCGTATTGGTATGGACTGGTATGGACGGAAAATCGTGGATGACCTTGCAGTAGGTTCATCTACTCAACCTGCAGGCTGGGCAAAACGAGGTGAGGAACTCAGTAAAAATTTCAATTCTGACCTTTTTATGACCATTGACAAAAATTTCGCAAAGGATTTCAATGCTCATTTTATATTAGGGCAGAATATGACTGAACAATATTTTACCTCACTGAATTCACAGGCATTAGGGCTGGTTATTCCTCAATATTACGACCTCAACAATACCACGAGTATCGCTTCCCAGGAATCGACCACCGACCGCAGGGGAGCCGCAATTTATGGAGATCTGACCCTTTCCTGGAAAAACATGCTTTATCTGACCGGTACCGGCAGAAATGACTGGTCGACCACTTTACCACAGGGAAAGAATTCATTTTTCTATCCCTCTGTTGGAGCCGGATGGATCTTTACCCAATTGGGTGATTTAAAGGATAACAAAGTCCTCCCTTATGGGAAAGTCCGTATTTCCTACGCCGTCACAGCCAAGGATGCTCCTCCTTACAGTACACAGACCCCATTTACAGCTCCCTCAGTCGCAGACGGATGGACGACAGGTTTAACGTGGCCTTTTAATAGCACTAATGGGTATTTGAACAGCAGTACTTTGGGAAACAATCAGTTAAAACCTGAAAAGACGGGTAATTTTGAAACCGGTATTGACCTTAAGTTTATTCAGAACAGGATCGGCGTTTCCTATACCTATTTCAACAATAAAACAACAGATGATATCCTGGATGTTCCCATCGCTGCCTCTACCGGTTATACTTCCGTGTGGCTGAACGCAGGTTCTATCAGGACATCAGGACATGAAATAACCCTCGACCTTGTTCCGATAAAGTCAAAGAACTGGGAATGGGATATCACTGGCAACTGGTCTAAGATCGACAACAAAGTGCTTGCCCTTGCTCCCGGTATAAACCGTCTTTATCTTGGCGGATTCACCGGCTCTGAAATTGACGCCGTCGTTGGCCAGCCCTACCGTACAATCTATGGGTATGACTGGGTACGGGATGCCCGTGGTAATGTAATTATCGGCGCTAACGGCTATCCGACGATGTCATCAAACGAAACTGCACTTGGCAACGTAGATCCGAAATGGACAGCAGGGATCGGAAGCACACTTCGCTGGAAGGACCTGAGCCTCTATTTCCTGGTTGACATTAAGCATGGCGGAAAGATGTGGGATGGCACACGCGGAGCATTGGATTATTTCGGAGTTTCAGCCGGTACTCTTAACCGGAATGAACTTGTTACATTCCCCGGAATTATTCAAAACGCCTCTGGACAATGGGTAAACAACACTATGAAAGTTCCCCTGACTCAGGCCTGGTACCAGTCAGACGGAAGCGGATTCGTCGGCGCTACTGCACCTTATGTTGAAGATGCCGGATGGGTAAGACTAAGGACTGTTACCCTTACTTATAATATTTCGAAATTCTTAAAGAAGACCTTTATCCGTCAGCTAAGCGTTTTCTTCTCCGGCACTAATTTATTGGTATTTGACCATTATAAGGGAGTCGATCCTGAAACAAGCCTTGCAGGTTCTATGAATGCTCAGGGTATTGATTACTTTAATATGCCGGGGACAAAAAGTTACACACTTGGCTTAAATGTATCATTTTAATCCGGACCTAAATAAATTATACTAACAAAAAATCGAAATAATTATGAAAAATATAAGATTCAAATTCATTGGAGTTTTACTCCTCGTGGCTTTGGTCCTTGGTTCCTGCAAGAAATGGATCGATACAGGAATGAATGCGAACCCGGATGCTCCTAAAGACGTTCCGATGGCATCGCTGGTTCCGGCCATTGAAGCCAATATGGCTTATACCCTCATCGGTGGGAATGATTATTCCCGCGTTACTTCCCAATGGATGCAGTATTACATGGGTATTGCCCGTCAATCACAGGGCGAATCCAATTACATCTGGCATGACGGCGATGTCGATAATGTTTGGAATACTGCCTATTCAGGTATTATGGAGAACATCGTTATTTTAACATCTAAGGCCAGAGCAGCAAAGGATAATATGAACCTGGGTATTGCCGATGTTCTGATGGCTGAATCCCTTGGGTTCGTAACAGATATCTGGGGTGATGTTCCTTTTTCCCAGGCATTTCAGGGATTAGGACAACTAAACACACCCTTTGATAAACAACAGGATTTATATACTAAGATCTTTTCCCTTCTCACTGAGGCCATTGCAAGTTTTCAAGCCACACCTCTTGTTTATGAGATTGGCGACCTGATCTATCCGAATGCAAATGGAGATCCTGTGGCACAGGGAGCTGCATGGCTTAAAGCTGCCTATGGCATGCAGGCAAGGTATCAATTGCATTTATGTAAAATCGATCCGACTTACTGGTCTAAAGCCCTCGCATCAAT
>CAZUYY010000113.1:0-7536 GCA_964624935.1 uncultured Prolixibacteraceae bacterium | reverse complement strand
GAAATTTCAGAGTTCCTGACAAAGCAGGGAATCACTGCAACAGGATATCATGCAGGAATGGACCCGAAGGAAAGGGAAAAAAGCCAGCAGGCCTGGATGAAAGAGACGCGGCAGGTCATCGTGGCTACGAATGCATTCGGAATGGGAATCGATAAACCGAATGTTCGTTTTATCATCCATTTGGATCTGACTGACAGCATCGAGGCTTATTTTCAGGAAGCAGGCCGGGCCGGGCGTGATGAAAAACCAGCCTTTGCAGTTCTGCTTTATGAAAAGACCGACATCCTTGAAGCCCGCAAAAACCTGGATTCCACCTTCCCCGAACTGCAGAAGATAAAAGACGTCTACCAGGCATTAGGGAACTACCTAAAGATACCTGTCGGTAGTGGAAAAGATTACATGTCGGAATTTGACATCAGTGATTTCAGCGACAATTATAATTTTCAACCCACTATCGCTTATAATGCACTTAAATTCCTGGAAAAAGAAGGATATCTTTTATTAAGCGAGGCCGTTCATACCCCATCAAGGGTTTGTATAAAAACTGACAAGGAATCCCTGTACAGGTTCCAGGTTGAAAATGCCTTCTACGATCCATTCATTAAAACGCTGTTGCGCTCTTACAGTGGGATCTTTTCAGAGTTCTGTCCTATCCGGGAAGAGGATCTCGCAAAACGTACCAGCCTGACTACTGACAAGGTCATTGAGTTTCTTGTTAAACTCTCAAAGCTTCAGGTCATTGATTATATACCGCGTTCGGAGAATCCAAGAATAGTATTCACGGAAAACCGTTACGAAAGCAAAGATCTCACTTTATCACCACAATATTACAAAGACCGGCTCAAGGCTGCCCGGAAGCGCATTGAAGATATAATCCATTATGCGGAATCGACGCATAAATGCAGAAGTCAGGCCTTACTGGCATATTTCGGTGAGACGGAAACCCGGCGTTGCGGTAAGTGCGATGTCTGCATCCAGCGTAATAAAATTGAACTCACCGACCTCGACTTCAATGCCATCCTCAAAGTTATAAAACCGATACTGCAAGAAAAATCCTGTTCACTGCCGGAACTTGTCGAAATGGTGACCTCGGTGAATGAAGACAAAGTTATCCGTGCCATCCAATGGCTGCTTGACAATGAAAAAATCGTAATGAACGAGGAGCGGCAGTATGTTTGGAAAGCCTAAAACCCAATACCAAATACCAAATACCCAATACCCAATACCCAAACGTGCATTTTTGTGTTTTAAAATCATATTTGTATTTTTGCTTACACATCAAATACATATACACATGAAAATCTTAGACGAATTCAAGGAATTTGCTGTCAGAGGCAATGTAATCGATCTTGCTGTAGGTATCATCATCGGGGCAGCATTTGGGAAAATAGTTTCTTCCCTTGTAAATGATTTAATCATGCCACCCATTGGCTTATTATTGGGAGGAATGAATTTCGCTGATATCCATATTACGATGAAAAACGCAATTACGGATCCTGCTACCGGAAAAATACTCAAAGCGGCTGTTGATCTTAAAATAGGAAGTTTTATTCAAACTCTGGTTGATTTCACCATTATCGCCTTTTCAATCTTCATGCTTGTCAAGGTTGTGACGAAAATAAACAGAAAGAAAGACGAAGTCCCTCCCACTCCCCCGGCACCAACAAAAGACCAGGAATTGCTGACCGATATCAGGGACCTACTTAAGAAATAGCAAACTAGCAAAATGGCAAAAAAATCGTGACGCGTGTCAATTATCAATTATCAATTGTCAATTTTCAATTATCAATTATAACCAACCTATGAAAAAATTTACTTTTTTTATTTTATGAGTCTCATTGTCGAATTTGCTGATGAGCCAGAATAATGAAATAGTCAAAGCCGCCAAGGCAAAGGATGCCGTTGCAGCAATTAAAGTGGACACAGTCAAGGCCTGGTACCTGGATGGAATTGCATCTCTGAACTTTTCCCAGGCGTCTTTTTCTAATTGGTCTTCAGGAGGCCAGAATTCTTTAGGATTGAACTCTTTTATCAGCCTTAAAGCCAATTATAAGAAAGGGAAAAATTCCTGGGGAAACACTTTGGACTTAGGGTATGGGTTTATCATCCAGGGAAAAATGGAGGATGCAAAATACACTAAATCAAACGATCAACTGGAATTTACAAGCGCTTATGGCTATTCTATTGCAAAGGATAACAAATGGCTGCTTACTGTCCTTGTAAATTTCCGGACGCAATTCAGCGACGGTTATAATTATCCTGATGACAGTACGATCACTTCAAAATTCATGGCTCCGGGTTACCTCGTAACCGGTATTGGTTTTACCTATACACCCGCAAAATGGTTTTATTTATACTTGTCGCCTTCTTCAGGGAGATTGACTTTCGTCCTTGATAAAAAACTTTCTGATTCAGGTGCATTTGGGGTTCCCAGGGGTAAGAAGATATTTGCAGAGTTGGGCCCCTATTTTCGCGCTGATATGAATAAAGACCTTTCGAAAACGATCAATCTCGCAACTACAGTCGAACTTTTTACAAATTATTTCAAGGATTTCGGGAATATTGATGTAAACTGGGGCCTGTTTCTCACCATGAAGGTCAATAAATGGCTGGCAGCTTCTTTAGCGACACAGCTCATTTATGATAACAATGTAAAGATCAAGACTTCTCCTACCGATGAAGCCATACCCCATACCCAGTTCAAGGAATTGTTCGGACTAGGACTTACATATAAGCTCAGATAGAGGCAGAGAAAATCATCCGTTTATTTCTTAGTTTTTCTTTATCCGGAAATTCAGGAAGATAGAAACTACCAAGGCTATCAGATAAAGAACAAGCGTCAGGTCTTCAGTGATCTGTGCACCCGGTAAGTAGCCAGTAAACCTGTTTATCAGGTAACTGATATAAGAATCCGGCAAGTTATACTGTCCAAGTTTATGCAAAATCTGCCAATGGTATTCTGTAAGCGGGCAGTATCCGATCCCATAAAAAATACCGAGGATAAACCAGGAACCTCCGGTCAATAGGAGGGTAATCAGGTTAACCCTTCGTAAAGATTTGATAATCCATCCGAAAAGATTAAAGAAGATCAACAGGGTATGGAATACTACAAAAAAGATATCCAGAAACCGAAGCATGTTTATAATCCTCTGGTAATTATCGCTTCCTAAAAATACGAATAAATTATTAATTTTGTCCATCAATGCCTGAATATAACATTATTAAAATCACTATAAACTGAAACCTATGTCACACGAGGAAGTCAATGAAGAAAATATCTCCCATGAGGAGATCCAGTACCGTTACTATATACAGAGAGGCCTTGATTTTACCAAAATTGAACTGTTCAGGTCAGCCAGGGAACACTATAAACAAGCATTGATCTACAAACCAGGAGATCCATTTGTATTGGAAAGAATTGCTGCCTGTAACAATCAGATCCGGAAGGACAGGGTAAAAGTCCTCGTCATTGTTCCTATAGTGCTTGGATTAATCGCCGCTGTAATTGCATTAAACGTTTAAGCACACCAATGGAAACCTTCTCTTCATGAAAACTAAACCTGCACTCTCTTTCTGGCAGATCTGGAACATGAGTTTTGGATTTCTGGGTATTCAGTTTGGCTGGGGATTGCAAATGGCAAATATGAGTGCTATTTACTCATACCTTGGCGCTGACCCAGGACAAATCGCCATACTTTGGCTTGCCGCACCAATCACAGGAGTTCTCATTCAGCCCCTGGTCGGTCAGGCCAGTGACAGAACATGGACTCGTTTAGGCCGCCGGAGACCATTCATCCTGGCCGGTGCTATTCTTGCTTCATTTGCCTTAATTCTCATGCCGAATTCACCATCGGTATGGGTTGCTGCCGGTTTGTTATGGGTTCTGGATGGAACTATAAATGCCAGCATGCAGCCCTTCAGGGCTCTCGTAGCCGATAACCTGCCTGAAGAGCAGAATTCACAGGGTTTTGCTATTCAGTCTCTCTTCATCGGGCTTGGCGGAACTATTGCTTCTGCTTTACCCTGGATGATGACCAACTGGTTTGGACTTACCGCTGAAGGGGCTGGAAAAGGACACATCCCTTCATCTGTCACCCTCTCTTTTTATATTGGTGCCGCTGCTTTTATAGGAGCCGTTTTATGGACGGTATTCACCACAAAAGAAATTCCTCCTGAGGAGGAGGAACTTGCTGTCATCAAAGCAAGAAAATTCGACTGGACATTGGGATTAAAAGACATTTTCAGCCTTTTTGGCCATCTGCCCCGCCGGATGTGGGAATTGGGACTTGTTCAGTTTTTTACCTGGATCGGAATGTTTTGTTTGTGGGTGTATTTTTCTCCGGCCATTGCAATCAATATCTTCCATGCCAAGGCAGGATCTGTCGAAATGGAAACCTCAGGGTCATGGGCTGGCTTTTGCTTCGCCATGTATAATGCCGTTTGCTTTGCTTTCTCCTTTGTGTTACTCCGTGCAACCAAACGGGTCGGCCCAAAACTGATGCACACACTTTGTCTGGCCATTGGATCCCTTGGCCTGCTGACAATCCCATTAATGTCGGGGAAATATGGTCTTCTTGTCTCCATGACCTGCATTGGGATCGCCTGGTCAAGCATACTTTCCATGCCTTATGCCATGCTCACTCCTGCCCTTCCAAAAGACAAAGTGGGCGTATTGATGGGAATGTTCAACCTTTTCATCGTTTTCCCGCAAATTATTGCTTCAGGTTTTCTGGGAAAGATCGTCGAAATTTTCTTTGCCGACAACCCGATGAACGCAATGCTTATCGGTGGTGTAAGCTTCGCTATTGCTTCTGTAACAACCATCTTTGTAGTTAGCTATAAAAAAACCATGAACGAAATTGTCGTTAATGTAAAAGCTGGACATTAGGAAATGAAGAATGAAAAATGAAAAATGAAAAATGAAGAATGAAAAATGAAAAAATGGATACTAAAGGATACTGGGGCAGGTTACTGCATCCGATTTTGATACCAAGAATAAGTAATTACAGGGCGATTACTCTCTTTTTGCTTTTGATCCTGATGTTTGGGTGTAACCGTTTAAAGCCTCCGGTTGCACAGCAAATTCCATCAGAACAGGTTGTTCAGGGAATCCATTTGACTGACCCTTATAAATGGATGGAAAATCCAAGGGATCCTAAGACAATTGCTTATATAAATGCTGAAAACGATTATGCGGATCATTTTTTAGATCGTATAGAATTGAAAGACAGGCTCCTTAAGGAATTTGAAGAAAGAGATGCATTTGCTGATAAATGGGGTACAAATCCAGTATTGACAGGGGATTATTTTTATTATGCCAGGATCTCACCTGGAAAGGATTACCCGGTACATTACCGGAAATCGAATACGGATAATGCAAAAGAAGAGTCAATTCTGGATGAGAACATGCTTTCAAAAGGATCATCGGATTACCGGATGAATCAATTCCTCGCCTCTCCTGATAATTCATGTTATTTCTATTGTTATACGCTAAACGGGATTGACCGGTTGATTATTCAATCATTCGATGGCAAGAAACCTAATGACAGTATCATTGCCTCTGTGGCACATGCCATTTGGGGACAGGATGGGAAATCTGTCATATATGTAAAAAACAAGAAAGAAGTTTTTGTTCATAAACAAAATACGCCCGACAGTCAGGATTTCTTAATCTATAATGAGAAAAGGCATGATCTTGATGTTGATATCTATCTCTCAGAATCAGGGAAGTATATTTTTGTCAAATCAGGCAATGCTAATTCAGACGAGATATCCTGCTTCCCGGCAGATCTTAAGATCACGAAGCCGAAGCTGATCGAACCACTTAAAGAAGGCACAAAGTATTTCCCAAATCATTTCGGTTCAGACTTTTTTCTAATCCTCTGCGATCAGGATTCCGGAACCCGGAAACTTTACAAGGCAATGATTGACAATCCTTCAGCAAAGAATTGGAGTACTGTCCTTGAAGGAAATGATAGTATTTATATCAACGACTTTACTGTTATTGATCAGAAATATCTTCTCCTCTTCGAAACCAAACAGTTGAATGCAAGGATGAGACTGATCGATCTTTCTTATGGCGGTAAAGATAATCAGATAACTTTCAGGGAACCAGGCGGACGTATGGAATTCAACTATTTTAACAGGAAGGCAGAAAAGATTGTTTTTTCCTTTGCCAGTCTGCTGACGCCATATACCACCTACTTTTATGATATTAACACCCGGGAGTTGATTATTGGCCGTCCGCCTCTTGTTAAGGATTATCAGAAAGAGAATTATATCACAGAAACGGTCTGGGCTAAATCAGGAGATGGAACTCTTATCCCGATTTCGATGGTCCATAAAAACGGCATGAAGAGAAGCGATGGAAAGAACCCCCTCTACCTTGAGGCTTTTGGTAGTTATGGACTCCCTGTTCAGGATGATTTTAACTCTGCCAGGCTCAGTTTGCTGGATCGCGGATTTTACCTTGCTGTTGCTCATGTGCGTGGGGGCGGTGAGTTTGGGAGAAAATGGTGGGATGCGGGTAGACTGTTGAATAAAAAGAATGCCATTAACGATTACCTGGTCTGTGCAGAATTTTTGGCCAATCAGGGATATACCACAAAAGGTATGATAACAGCAGCAGGAAGTTATGAAGGAGGAATGATAATTGGTGCTGCAGCGAACCAGCGTCCTGATCTTTTCAAATCTGTCCTTTTATTAATGCCAGCAATGGATATAGTAGCTGATGTTCTCCACTCATCCATCAACACGATAAATCATGATAAAAAAATGGAATTCGGCAATCCGGTTGACCGGCAGCAGTTTGAGTATCTTTATAGCTACGCCCCCTATGAAAATATAAAGAAACAGAAATACCCGGCCATGTTATTCAGATCATCACTCGAAGGTCAGCAGACTGAGTATTATGATGCCCTGAAAATGGTGGCAAAACTAAGGGCGACAGAATCAGGTAAAAATATTTGTCTCCTCAGAACAGATACCGGGAAATTAAATATGGAAAATTACAAGGAGAAGGAAGATGAAAAGTTTTGGGCAGAGAACTTTGCGTTTATTCTTAAACAATACGGCATCGAGGAATGAAGAATGAAAAATGAAAAATGGTGGAAAGCAGAAATGCAGAAATTTATAAATGATCTGATTATCATGGAAATCCTTAAAACTTGACACTTAACACTTAATACTTACGATGACTACAGAACGATCAAGCGGTATTTTACTTCATCCGACTTCCCTGCCGGGGAAATATGGGATCGGGACACTCGGGAAGGAAGCATTTAATTTCATCGATTTCCTTTCTAAGTCGAAACAAAAACTCTGGCAGATCCTGCCACTGGGTCCGACGGGCTTCGCAGATTCACCATATCAGTGTTTTTCATCCGCAGCAGGCAATCCTTTGCTGATCGACCTGGATATTCTTGTGGAGGAAGGTCTGTTGGAGAAGAAAGACCTTGCTGATCTGGAAACTTTTGACGACGGTCCCATAGATTATGGAAAGGTGATCACAAGTAAATATCCCCTTCTTAATAAAGC
>CAZUYY010000112.1:2877-7542 GCA_964624935.1 uncultured Prolixibacteraceae bacterium | reverse complement strand
ATCATTCATGCAGAAAACAAAATTTGAACTCACATTCATTTTCGGGAGGTAGGCATCCGCCGGGTTTTTAATCTCAAACACATCATTGTGTTCGAACTTTAAAGCTTTCCCGGTTTTGTATCTGAGGTTGGTGTTGGTATTGCGGTCACCCAGTATCTTCACAGGATTACTGACACGGATCGAACCGTGATCGGTAGTGATTACAACATTAACGTCTTTCTCTGCCAGGAATTTAAAGATATCCAATAAAGGCGAATGCTGGAACCATTGCATCGTAAGCGAACGGTATGCCTTTTCATCATCTGCAAGTTCCCTTATTATCTCCATCTCCGTCCTGGCATGCGAAAGCATATCAACAAAATTATACACTATAAAATTCAGTTTGTTCACCATAAGGTTGGGCAAGGATTCTACCAGTTTCCTGCCATAAGTCATATTCAACACTTTGTAATAGGAATAACGGATATCCCGTCCATATCTCTTCAGTAGTTCTCCAAGCAATTCTCCCTCATAATTATTTTTCGTCCCTTCCTCATCCTCATTTACCCAGTATTTAGGATATTTCTTTTCGATTTCTGTTGGAAGCAAACCTGAAAAGATTGAATTTCTTGCATATTGGGTGGCCGTGGGAAGTATACTGAAATAGATCTCATCTTTTTCTACGCGGAAATATTCTTCCAGAACCGGCTGCAGAACTTTCCACTGATCATAACGGAAGTTATCAATCAGAATAACGAACAGCGGCCGGTCATCGTTCAAAAGAGGGAAAACCTTTTCTTTTATCAGGTTATGCGATTGAACAGGCTTATCATTATTTTTGTTGTTCAACCAGTCAAGATAATTTTTCTCAAAAAACTTTGCAAATGCATGGTTGGCCTCATCTTTCTGCATTTTTAACACCTGGTTCATCCCTTCATCTTCTGATTTCTCCAATTTCAATTCCCAATAAATAATTTTCTTGTACACCTCACACCATTCTTCGTAGTTCAATTTTGGACTGATTTCCATTCCGATATTACGAAATTCCTGCTGGTATTGAAATGTCGTTTTCTCGCTGACCAGTTTTTTTGTCTCCAGGTTTTTCTTGAGGCAAAGCAGGATTTGATTAGGATTTACCGGCTTGATAAGATAATCGGAAATATTTGATCCAATGGCATCCTCCATGATCGTTTCTTCCTCGCTCTTTGTGATCATCACAACAGGAAGATTTGGAAAATCGGATTTCATTTTCATCAGGGTCTCAATCCCTGACAACCCTGGCATTTGTTCATCCAGAAAAACAATATCAAAATCTTTCTGTCTCATAAGTTCGATAGCCTCCTGACCATTGTTCGAAGTATCAACTCCGTAACCTTTTTCTTTTAAAAAAATGATGTGTGGTTTCAGCAGGTCTATTTCATCATCCACCCATAAAATATTCGTCTTTATCATGGTTTTCTAAGTTAACATATAGGATAAAATGTCGTAATATTGCTTTTATTGTCTATGTGACGTATTTTTATCATCTTTTAACAAAGTTAAGAGGAATCCGGAGATGAATGCCTTGCCCGATAAACGAAAAATTATTAATGATCCTGTTTATGGATTAATTACATTACCTAATACATTAGTTTTCGAAATCATTGAACATCCCTGGTTTCAGCGCCTGCGCAGGATACTCCAACTCGGTTTGACGCATTACGTTTATCCTTCAGCGGTTCATACGAGATATCAGCATGCATTGGGATCCATGTACCTGATGACTCAGGCGGTGGATGTATTACGGTCGAAAGGTATTTCAATTTCTGAAGAGGAAGAAGAAGGTGTTCTTTGTGCTATTTTGCTTCATGATATTGGCCATGGTCCATACTCCCACGCATTGGAGCAAACCATGGTAAAAGGTCTCTCTCATGAAGATCTTTCCCTGTTGATGATGGATTCACTAAATGATCTCCTGAATCATCGATTGGATATTGCAAATAAAATATTCAGGAACGATTATCCGAAAACATTTTTGCATCAGCTGGTTTCAAGTCAGTTGGACATGGACCGGCTTGATTACCTTTCCCGTGACAGTTTTTTTACCGGTGTGGCAGAAGGCGTTATCAATACCGACCGTATTATAAAGATGCTCACTGTTGTTGATGATCAGCTTGTCGTGGAAGGCAAGGGCATTTATTCGATTGAAAAATTCATTATTGCAAGACGGTTGATGTACTGGCAGGTCTATCTTCATAAAACCGTTATCGCAGCCGAATATATGCTGGTAAACATCCTAAAAAGGGCTAAAGAATTGGCTTCAGAGGACATCCCAATGTTCGGGTCACCAGTGCTTCATTTGTTTCTTTACTCCAATATCGGGATTGAAAATTTGCTTGAAGGACGAAGATGGATCGAAGATTTTGCAAAACTGGATGATTACGACATCCTTTCTGCTATCAAAGTCTGGATGAACCATCCAGACCCCATCCTTTCCTGGTTATGCAAAAGCCTGGTTGACAGGCATCTTTACAAAGTCGAGATCCGGAACGAGCCCTATGATAGGGAGTATTTGATTTTTTTAAAAGAAAAAACTGCTGTACAATTCCGGATAAGTGATGAAGAGATCGATTATTTTGTCGTGGAAGGCACACTCACAAATAATGCCTATAATCCCAAGCATGACCGTATTCGTATTCAATTCCGTAACAATGAGCTGATCGATGTATCCGAAGCATCTGATCAGCTTAACATTTCAGTTCTTTCCACTCCTGTGAACAAGTATCTTTTGTGTTATCCCAAAAACCTTGTAATCTGATCCCTTGGCTGGAAAATATTTTCTCTCTGATTCGAAATTTATTGGTAACTTGCATGACTTTTGTAATTATAATTATCTATAATAAAGAGTATTGATGGAGTTTACCGCGCGACAGATCGCTGAAATTCTGAATGGCAAAGTTGAAGGGGATCCGGATGTAGTCGTATCCAAACTTGCAAAAATCGAAGAAGGCCTACCCGGAACCGTGACATTCCTTGCCAATCCACAGTACACACCTCATATATATACCACAAGATCTTCAATAATTATAATCAATAAGGATTTTATTCCTGCTCAGCCCATTTCCGGCACGCTGATCAGGGTGGTAAATCCTTATTCATCTTTTGCAAAGCTTTTGGAATTATTTCAAAATCAACAATCAGGTAAAAAAGGGATTTCCCCCTATGCTTTTATTTCCAGGAGTGCAAAGACCGGCGAAGATGTATATATCGGGGAATTTGTTTTTATTGGCGAAAATGTCGTGATTGGCAACCGGGTTAGGATTTTCCCACAGACATTTATCGGCGATAATGTTACCGTTGGTGACAATACAACTATTTACGCCGGAGTAAAGATCTATCACGATTGTGTGATAGGCAGTGACTGCACCCTGCATTCGGGTATTGTAATTGGCGCTGATGGATTTGGTTTCGCTCCCCAATCAGACCATCAATATAAGAAGGTGATCCAGGCAGGTAATGTGGTAATACATGATAATGTTGAGATTGGGGCAAATACTACAATCGACCGGGCAACGTTGGGATCGACGGTCATCCATAACGGCGTAAAAATCGACAACCTTGTTCAGCTTGCACATAATGTTGAGGTAGGTGAAAATACGGTGATCGCGTCACAAACCGGGGTTTCTGGTTCTACAAAGATTGGGAAAAACTGTATGATTGCGGGCCAGGTTGGAATTGTCGGACATCTGACTATCGGTGATAACGTGAAAATCGGAGCCCAATCAGGGATAGAACATGATATTAAAGATGGAGATGTATTCTTAGGTACGCCAGCACTTGAAGCAGGTAAAACCCGAAGATTATATGTTTATTGGCGAAATTTCGACCAATTAGTAAAGAAGATTTATCAACTGGAAAAATTATTAAAGAAAGATTGACAGTTTTGCATTCGATTAAATATTATGAGTGATAAGCAAAAAACTATAAAAACCCCTATTAGCGTCTCAGGTGTCGGTCTTCACACCGGAAACGAAGTGACACTTAATTTCCTTCCTGCACCACCAAATTTTGGTTATAAATTTAAAAGAATAGACCTTAATCCCGATATTGAAGTACCGGCAGATGTAGAGCATGTAGTAGATACTTCAAGGGGAACAAGTATCGAATATAAAGGGATAAGGATCGATACAATTGAGCATGTCCTGGCAGGGTTGGCAGGTCTCGAGATCGACAATGTATTGGTGGAACAAAATCAATCGGAAACGCCTATCCTCGATGGCAGTTCGTACATCTATGTGGAGAAATTCCTTGAATCAGGCATCGTTGAACAAGAAGCTCCCAGAAAATATTTTGAATTGGCCTCTAACGTTACTTATACAAATGCAGCGAAGAAAGTCCAGATTCTTGCCATCCCTGCAAAAGAGCTTAAGCTCTCAGTGATGATAGATTATGATTCTAAGGTGCTTCCTTCTCAAAATGCAGTTCTTGCCAAGATCGGTCAGTTCAGGGAAGAATTTGCCCCCTGCCGGACCTTTGTTTTCCTGCATGAACTGGAATTCCTCCTGAACAATAACCTGATTAAAGGAGGGGACCTGAGCAATGCGATTGTTTTCGTAAACCGGGTGGTATCGAGGAAAGAACTGGATCATCTTGCACATATTTTTAATAAACCCCGCGTCGAAGTTTTAAAAGAAGGCATCCTGAACA
>CAZUYY010000112.1:0-2867 GCA_964624935.1 uncultured Prolixibacteraceae bacterium | reverse complement strand
AATTGAAATTTCCGAATGAACCTGCCAGACACAAATTACTTGATATGATCGGCGATCTCGCCCTTATAGGGATGCCCATCAAAGCAAATATTATAGCCAGCCGTCCCGGTCATTATTCAAATGTTGAATTTGCGAAACTGATCAAAAAACAACTAATCCTGCAACAGAGAACTGAAATAATTCCACATTTTGACTTCAACAAGAAACCGGTTTATGATATCACTCAAATCCAGAAGATACTTCCCCATCGCCCTCCTTTTCTCTTGATCGACAGGATCCTGGAACTCAGCGACCACCATGTTGTCGGGTTGAAAAATGTAACGATGAATGAGTCGTTTTTTATTGGTCATTTTCCGAATGAGCCAGTCATGCCGGGTGTTCTTATGATAGAGGCCATGGCACAGACGGGTGGGATATTTGCTTTAAGTTTTGTTCCTGATCCGGAAAATTATGTGACCTATTTTCTCAAGATCGAGAACGTAAAATTTCGTCAAAAGGTAGTTCCGGGAGATACTTTAATTTTCCAAAATACACTGATCGGGCCAATACGGCGAGGGATTTGCCGCATGCAAGGCCAGGCTTTCGTAGGAAATAAAATTGTAATGGAAGCAGAACTGATGGCTCAAATTCAAAAAAAATAGAAAAAGCTTATGAATCAACCTTTAGCATATGTCAATCCCCAGGCAAAAGTCGCACCAAATGTGGTCATTGAACCATTCGTCAGCATTGATAAGAATGTGATCGTCGAAGAAGGTACCTGGATCGGTTCTAACGTTACCATCCTGGAAGGCGCCAGGATAGGGAAAAACTGCAGGATCTTCCCCGGAGCAG
This sequence comes from uncultured Prolixibacteraceae bacterium, assembly GCA_964624935.1. Taxonomy (GTDB): domain Bacteria; phylum Bacteroidota; class Bacteroidia; order Bacteroidales; family FEN-979; genus FEN-979. The sequence continues at coordinate 2,036 of CAZUYY010000112.1, read as the reverse complement.
TAATTTCTGCAATTCCTCAGGACCTGAAGTTTTCAGGTGAAGATACTATTGTCAAGATTGGTAACAATGTCACCATTCGTGAATATGTGACCATAAACCGCGGAACAAAAGCGAGTTACGAAACTGTTATAGGCGACAATACCCTTCTTATGGCATATACTCACATTGCCCACGATTGCATTATCGGGAGTAATGTAGTTCTTGGTAATGCAACTAACCTGGCTGGTCATATTGTTATTGACGACTGGGCAATCCTTGGAGGTATGGTCGCTGTTCACCAGTTCAGCCATGTCGGAATACATTGTATGGTCTCGGGTGGATCACTTGTCAGGAAGGATGTTCCTCCTTATACGAAAGCAGCAAGAGAACCGCTATCTTATGTAGGTGTTAATTCTATCGGGCTCCGTCGCCGTGGATTCAGTATGGAAACCATCAATCATATCCAGGCAATTTACCGGATCATCTACCTTAAGGGATATAATGTAACGCAAGCATTGGAAATCATTGAAGCCGAAGTCGAAGCAACACAAGAACGGGATGAGATTCTTTCATTCATCTCGAGTTCAAGCCGTGGAATCATGAAGGGTTATTCCAAACTAACTGCAAAATAAAATTACGACAGGCTTTCTATCCATAATCATCACTTGTAGTATATACTCAGTGAAAATTATTCTTTCCAGAACCGGCAAAAAGTTTAAAACCGAATGGATCTTTCGAGGAATCAATTATTCATTTGAAAAAGATCATGCCTATGCAATTTTGGGGAGAAATGGTTCCGGAAAATCAACCTTGTTGCAGATCATAGCCGGAAGCATTCCCCCCTCATCGGGAAATGTTACATATCATAATGACGGACAGGAGATCCCGGTGGAAAAGATTTTTCAACACCTGACCATTGTTGCACCTTACCAGGAACTGATCGAGGAATTTACATTACGTGAAATGCTCGATTTTCATTTCTTTTTTAAGTCACCTGTTCCGGGATTTACCATAAATAATATCATCGACAGGATTGGCTTTAAAGATTCCGGGAGTAAAACAATACATTTTTTTTCTTCAGGGATGAAACAACGTGTCAAACTGGTCCTTGCATTGTTCAGTGATGTTCCAATTGTTCTGCTGGACGAGCCTGCAATGAACCTTGATGAGACCGGGACGAATTGGTACCTTCAGGTGGTAAGTGAAATGGCTAAAAACAGAATTATCCTTGTTTGCTCTAACCTTCAGCATAAGGAAACCCTCTTCTGCCAGGAAAAATTATTTATTGAAGACTTCAAGATATAATGACCAAGCTGAAAACCGGTCATGTTTTATTTGTATGTTTTTCCTTATTTTTCGTGAATAAATTATATTGAAAGAGTTCACGGATTCAAAATAAATGACTAATTTTGCATCCCAATTATTTCATTATCAATAAATATTTTATGGCAACAACCGCTGATATCAGAAATGGTTTAGTAATTGAATACAACGATGATCTATTTTCAATTGTAGAATTTCAGCATGTTAAGCCGGGTAAAGGCCCGGCATTTATCAGGACAAAACTCAAGAACCTTAAAACAGGCAGAGTCATTCCCAACACTTTTGATTCCGGTGTCAGGATCAATGTAGCAAGAGTCGAAAGAAGAAAATATCAATATTTGTACAAAGACGATTCCGGCTATCATTTTATGAACACCGAATCCTTTGAACAGACGTTTATCCCTCCGGACATGATCAATGCACCCGCCTTTCTCAAGGAAGGTCAGGAAGTCGAGATTCTTTTCCATGTCGATACGGAAACCCCGCTTACCTGCGAACTTCCAACCTATGTGGTGCTTAAAGTGACCTATACAGAACCTGGTATGAAAGGGAATACTGCAACTAACGCTATGAAGAACGGAACAGTTGAGACAGGAGCGACAGTCAGAATACCTCTCTTTATTGAAACAGGAGAACTGATCAGGGTGGATACCCGCACGGGTGATTATTCAGAAAGGGTTAAAGCATAAAGAACTAATTGAGGGCCCCCACTCAGATTCGACGGTATTTGAAGT
>CAZUYY010000111.1:0-7589 GCA_964624935.1 uncultured Prolixibacteraceae bacterium | reverse complement strand
TCTTGTTAACCTTTTAATCCATCTCATCAATGCCTGCCTGGTCTGGTGGCTCACACTTTTAATTTTCGCTTCTCCCGCCTTGAAAAATGATCCAATCGTCAATCACAAAAAAATCATTGCTTTCTTTACCGCATTGCTTTTTGTTTCACACCCTCTCGCGACTGAATCTGTCACCTATATTATCCAGCGGTTTGCATCTATGGCAGCCATGTTTTACCTGCTCTCTCTGGCATTTTATCTGAAGGCCCGACTTTCAAATAAAGGAAAGTTATCCAAAGCCATGTTTTTTGTGGGTTCATTGATCTCTGCCGGACTGGCTATGCTGACAAAAGAAAATGCATTCACGCTTCCGTTCGCCATATTGCTCGTCGAATTATTTTTCATTAGAACAAAGAAGCTTTCAATCAACTTCAGGGATTACCGTGTCATCCTGTTAACTGCAGCATTACTGGGAATTATAATTATCATACCCTTAAAATTCTCATCTGGCATTTTCAAACCCATTCCTCCGTCCTATGGCCACGCCTATACTGTGACTCCCCTTAATTATTTTTTTACTCAATTTAGCGTTATTGTCAAATATATCCAGCTTTTGTTCCTGCCAATAAATCAAAAAGTGGACTATGATTTCCCGGTCTCAAATACTTTTTTTGAACTAAGAACCCTGTCGTGTTTTGTGTTCCTCTTAACATTGATCATTCTGGCTGCATTATCTTTTAAAAGATACCGGATCATTTCTTTTGGCATCTTCTGGTTCTTCCTCACCTTATCAATCGAATCAGGTTTCATTCCTATTAATGATATCATTAATGAGCACCGGACCTATCTTCCGTCATTTGGTTTTTTCCTGATTCTCTCTTCGGGCGTGTACCTTTTATTCCGGAAGAGATATAAATACCTTGCAGTTGCTGTGTTAGCGATCATAATTGGATTAAATTCTTATCTGACTTATCAGAGGAATAAAGTTTGGAAGGATGAATTATCCCTCTGGAATGATAATGTTGCAAAAACCCCGGACCTGCCCAGAGCATTATTGAACCGTGGAAAGGTTTATGGTAGCCTGGGGCAGTGGGACATGGCAATATCCGATTTCTCAAAAGCGCTCGGGATTTACCCCGGATACACAGTAGCATATTACAACCGTGGCGTTGCCTATGGAAACATCGGTCAGTGGGACAAAGCAATAACCGATTTATCAAGTTTGATAGCGATTGACCCGGGATTTAATGATGCGTACTACAACCGGGGTGTTGCCTATGGTAACCTTGGGCAATATGACAAAGCAATAGCCGATTACTCCAAAGCGATCGGAGTTAACCCAAAGAATGCTAAGGCATATTGTAATCGTGGCACCACCCTTGGTTCCCTTGGACATTGGGACAAAGCAATAGTGGATTATTCTAAGGCGATAGAATCAGACTCAAATTTTACAATGGCATATGGTAACCTGGGCGTCGCTTACAGTCACCTTGACCAGTGGGATAAAGCAATAACTGAATACACAAAAGCACTGGAATTAGACCCAAATAACACCAACGCCTATTCAAACCGCGAAGCCGCATTCAAAAAAATTCACGAATTAAAACGTAGGAGCAACCCTCGCGGTCGCCCTTGATTTTTGGTAACCCTGATATTTCATTGCCCTACTTCACCCCCATCACTTCTGCCTTAGCTGCATCCGCCCGGGCTTCGGCTTTATGTCCTGATTCTCTGTTCGCAATTGAACGGTTCAGATAAAATATTCCTTTAGGCTCCAGATCGATAGCCTGCGAAAACAGATCCAGTGCCTTGTCATATTTTTTCAGTCTCATGTATGATATGGCGATCGAATTAAAAATATCAGCGGACTTTTTGTGATTCACTTCAATCTGCTTGGTAAAATCAGAAATAGCTTCATTATTGCGATTCATCCTTTGATATAAAATAGCCCGGTTGGTATAACCATTTTCTGTATTTGGGTTTATTTCTATTGCCTTATTCATATCAACAAGAGCCAGATCATACTTTCCTAGTGAGGCATAAACTGAACCCCGGTTCGCATAACCGTTTTCTGTAGATGGGTCCATTTTAATTGCCTTATTCATATCGACAAGAGCCAGGTCATGCTTTCCTAGTGCGGCATAAGCAGATCCCCGGTTTTCGATGGCCAGTTGCGTGTTAGTGTCGATAGTAAGGCATGCATTGTAATCGGCTATAGCCAGTTCAAATTGTCCCCTGTTGAAATAGATGTTCCCGCGATTGATTAATGCATCTTTCTCACTTTTGTTTAATTTAATAGAACTGGTGAACATTTCCAGAGCCTTATCGAAATTGTTTTCATGCTTATAAATGAGTCCGCGTTTTGAATAAGCCCTGCTGCTCGGCGCATAACGGATTGAATTATCCCATAATGAAGCACTGTCTTTCCACGTTGACGATTGTTTGTACGTTAATACTGACAAAACAATAGAAACAACGACCAGAAGAAATAATCCCATTACCGGAACTTTGCCTTTATGTATATCAACCCATTTCTGAAAATAATATCCCGGTACTAAAAACACCCCGATCAAAGGAATATAAGAATATCGATCTGCTATAATAGCACTTCCTATAGGCATAAATTGCAGTACCAATATCAGATTGATAAGGTAAAAGAAGATGCCAAAGGTCATAAGTTTGTATCTGCGATATGAAAAAAGTACTGCAACAAAGAGTGCAATTCCAACTAAAGGAGAAATATAATATACTACTGGTAAAGGACTGTTGACAGGCGGGAAAGGATAAAAGGTACATAGGTTAAATGGCCAGATGACCTTGACGAGATACATCATAATACCATAGAAACCAAAGAAAAAGCGGTAATGGGCAGAAAAAAGATCAGCACCTCCGACAGCTCCCTGTAGTTTTTGCGCATGCAAAGTCATAATACTTAATATCAGGGACAGTAACAAAAAAGGTACTTTCTCAAAATAGCTCCTTTTTGTTTTCAAACGGTCATAATAATAATCAATAGCAAACAATACTAAGGGAAAAACAATCGCAGCCGGTTTTGATAGAAGCGATAAGATAAACAGGACGAAAACATACAGATAGTCCGATATTTTCCCTGTTTTTAAGTACCTCAGATATAAAATTAATCCGGCCAGAAAGAAAAAAGAATACAATACATCTTTTCTCTCTGAGATCCATGCAACCGACTCAACATGAAGCGGATGAACTGCAAACAGCAAGGCAACAATAAATGAAAGCCAGGGTTTATTCCCTGTCAGCTTTCTGATAAAAAGAAATACCAGTAAGATATTCAGCAAATGGATCATCAGGTTTACGATGTGGTATGAACCTGGACGTTCTCCGGAAATGGCATAATTGACTGCCAGGGTCAACATGGTAAGCGGGTGGAAATTTCCTTCTACAGGTTTGGTCACTATTTCATTTATGTTCTCAAAACTCGTAATGGCGTGATTTTTTACTACATAGACATCATCATCCCAATTTACAAAACCTGCATTGAAAACAGGAGAATAAATAAATATCGTGATAATTATGCAAAGAACAGGCATCCAATAAAACCTGCTGTTTTTCAAAGGAACATCTGCCTTTTTCGATTGTTTTTTTGGATTTATTGGTACCGGCTTACGCCTTATTTGTTGTTTGTTCATTGTACTTTTAAAAAGAAGTTTGATTTCTCAAAATTAATTATTACTCGTCTTTAGTGGCTATTATTTTTTTCACTACGCATCTTCCTGTAAACAAAGTCACGGTTGTAATATGCTTTAGTATAATTTGGGTCAATTTCAACTACACGTGAGAAATCGTCTATTGCTTTGTTCCATTGGCCAAGGTTTATATACGCGATTCCGCGGTTGTCATATGCATCAGTATATTTCGGGCTAATTTTGATCGCATCGGAGTAATCAGCTATTGCTGTGTTCCACTGACCACAATTACCATAGGCAACGCCACGATTGTAATATGCCTTCGAAAAATTTGGATCAATCCCGATCACATGGGAGAAATCGGCAATTGCCTTGTCAAACTGTCCAAGGTTACCATACGCAACCCCACGGTCGTCATATGCATCCGCATATTTCGGGTCAATCTCTATCGCCTTTGAATAATCGGCTATTGCCTTTCCCCATTCCCCAAGGTCACCATAAGCAATACCACGGTGATAATATGCTTTGGAATATCTCGGATCACTCTCAATTGCCCTGAAATAATCTGCTATTGCCTTATCCCATTGTCCAAGGTTGACGTACGCGACGCCACGGTTGTCGTACGCATTTGCAAACTTCGGGTCAATTTCAAGAGCTTTAGAGTAGTCGGCTATTGCCTTATCCCATCGTCCAAGATTGGCATAAGCAACGCCACGGGTATCAAAGGCACTTTTATATTTCGGGTCAATTTCTATTGCCTTTGAGTAATCAACAATTGCCTTGTCCCACTGTTCAAGGTCGCCAAAAGCAACACCACGATTAAAATAGGCATCCGTATATTTCGGATCAATCTCGATCGCCCTGGTATAATCAACAATTGCCTTGTCCCACTGTCCAATGTCGACATAAGCAATACCCCGGTTGGAATGCGCAGCCTTTGCATAATCGTATTTACTGATTACATCATTCCATAGCGTCATGCTATCTTTCCAAACCATAGTGCGTGAGAACGACAAGCCCGATAGAACAAGAATAAATAATACAGAAAAGGTATACCTGATCGTGGTGCTCTTGATTTCCAGTAAACCAAAGGCAAAACAAAGCAGCAATCCAACGGATGGAATATAAAAATAGCGGTCCGCCATGATCGCTCCCCCTACTGGGATTAATTGCAGAAGAGGAAGAAGACTCAGAAAGAACATACTTAGTCCAAAGACATAGATCTTCGAACGCTTAAATAAGAAATAAGAACCCATAAAAAAAACAGGAAACGAGATAAGAAATAACCAATAAAATGAGGGAATACTTCCATTTAATAGTCTTGGAGGATATGGATAAAATGCTGAAAGGCCAATGGGTAAAAGGCTTTTCATTAAATATTGAGCCAACCCAAAGGAAGCAAAAACAACTCTTTCAGGTAGTGTGAAATAATTGAAGTAGATAGCATTGGCAGATTCCTGGGCACGGAAAGCAATCCAGCTAAAGATCAGCGAAAGAAGGAAAAAAGGAAGTTTTTCTGATAAGACTTTTATTGAAAACCATTTCCTTCCTTTTACATAATCAATAAAGGGGAGAATGACTATCATAACCACAGCTTGTCCTTTAGCCAATAAAGAAAGCAGAAAGAATAGAAGTGAAAGTCCATAATATACTCCTTTCTTCCCGGAAGCATAGGTTGTATAAACGGTAAGGGATATCAGGAAAAAAAACGAATACAAAACATCTTTTCTTTCAGATACCCAGGCAACCGATTCAACATGTAAAGTATGAACACCAAAAAGGACACAAGTTAATACAGCCAGAAAATTGTTTTGTGTAAGACGTTTGATCAGCAAAAACACAAAAAATGTGTTTAAGAGATGCAGAAAAAGATTCGTAAAATGAAACATAAAGGGATTCCCCCCACCTATAAGATGATCTATTCCAATGGATAACAAAGTAAGAGGATGATAATTTCCAACGAAATAAACAGAAAAGATTTTCACGATACCTGCTAAAGAAAGGTAGTTTACATAAAGGTTGTTGACGTAGTCAGGGTCATCCCAATTCGTGATACCATTCGTAAGTGAAGGAAGATAAACAATCAAGGTAAGGATAATACCTGCTATCAACCAATAACTTGTGTAGTCTTTCTTGATTGTAGTTTGAATTTGAATCGGCTTTGGCGATTTTTGTTTTTGCCCGGTCATTTGACATTCTGCTGAGTGAAAATGGATTCTGAGGCTAAATTACAAACTTCCTATCAATACATCAATTCACCAATTCACCAATTCACCACTTATATCAACCCCCTTTCCTTCAAGATATCTTTTCAACTCGCTGAAATGAATATTAAGTTCACAGAATCTGATCCGGAATTCATCATGATCCCATTTGATAATTAGCATAACTTGTTTTGTGAAATATTTCTTAATTCGCAAAGAAATTATTAGCGGTAATATAACAAGAATTCCAATTAATATGCCGGGACTTCTTCTTGGATAATGAAAATTAGCTCCATGAACATCCGAAATAAAATAAAAATGAGACAGGAACAGATACAACAGATAGAGAAGTACGATATTTAAAATCAATCCAAGCAGGATCATTCCCAGCCATCCACGCGTAAGCCTGGCTTTCCTGATACTTATTGAAGAAATATCCTCATAATTGAGGGATATTTTTCTTTTCTTAATCCTTACCCCATCCCATCTTATGGCAAGTCTGGGCCCATTGTATAAATAATCCTTCACAGAAATAAAACTGACGAACCGGCAAAGTTAAATAATCACTCTGTCACTCTGTCACTCTGTCACTCTATCACTCTGTCACTCTATCACTCTGTCACTCTATCACTCTGTCACTCTGTGACTTTCTTCTCCTGAAATCAAATTTATTTTCCTTCCCCCCAAGAAGCCGTTTGATATTTTTAATATGCGTCAGGGGTATGAAAGCTGCCACAATAATTGAAAGAATGATCAGCCCTGGATGGCGCTCGCCTGTAATAAAAATGACAATGAAAGGGAATGATATTCCGCCAATAATGGACCCCAGGGAAACATATCTTGTCAGCGCCAGTATGCAAATGAAAAGGACAAGGACGATAAGCAATGCAACCGGATAAAGTGCAATTGCTGCACCGGCAAGAGTTCCTACTCCTTTTCCGCCTTTAAAACCGGCAAATACAGGAAAGACATGACCGAGAACTGCTGCAAATGCCATGCATATCCTGACATAGGTGATAAAATCCTCCGTTAATCCCGCATGAGGGAAGAAGAAGATTACCTCGACTGCTGCCCAACCTTTGAATATATCAAAAAGCAGCACAGGAATCCCGGCTTTGTAACCCAATACACGAATCACATTGGTGGCCCCGGCATTTCCGCTTCCATACTGCCTCACATCCGTACCATAAAACAACTTGCCTATCCATACCGCACTTGGTATGGAGCCAATAAAGTAAGCAAGAAGGATCTCAGAAATAAGATAGAAACTACTCATTCATTATAATTTTAGTGCACTCTCTGGCCTTATTAATCGTTTTCAAATTTTTTAAGGAAATCTCTTTTTTTCCGGTCTGTCCCGATGGTATACCGGTATCCTTTTACGAGTTTTCCTATTCTTTTCTCTTCTGCCGGTGACTTGACCCCTTCTTCCACGGCATCATTGAAAGAACTGTTGGAACTTAGCGCCATAAGAATATTGTTGCGATAGTTAAAGAAATACCAGTCATTTTTGGACAACTCAAAATAAAACGTGAATTCATCACCATTCCTTTTCTTCTGAAACTCCAGGATTCCATTGACGTACTTATTAACCTGGATCTTACCCACACAGCCGATTGCAATTGGACCATAGGAAACCCAGGATTTATTGAGCGTGTCAAATTTCAGCTTCACGTCGGCCAGGAAAATAGTGCGGATAAGTTCATCCGGGAACCTTTTGACCCGGCCAACCGTTTCCATCTCCGAT
>CAZUYY010000110.1:0-7631 GCA_964624935.1 uncultured Prolixibacteraceae bacterium | reverse complement strand
GCTTCCCGTCAATTGAAGATCGTTTGCGGCAATACATTATCACTCACTCCACCCCTTGGGTGGAACAGTTGGAACTGCTGGGGCTTGAGCGTAAGTGATGGAAAGATCCGCCGGTCGGCTGAATCCATGAAAAACAGTGGCTTGATAGATCATGGGTGGACGTATATCAACATTGATGACGGCTGGGAATACATGCATGATAAAGATGGAAAGATCCTGACCAATTACAAGTTCCCCAACATGTACGCACTTTGTGACTATGTGCATTCACTTGGACTTAAGATGGGTATCTATTCTTCTCCGGGAACAAAGACTTGCGGTGGTTATGAAGGCAGTTACACTTTTGAGGAAAAAGATGCTGAGGCTTATGCTAACTGGGGAATAGATTACCTGAAGTATGACTGGTGTTCTTATGGAAATTTATTCCCGAATCCGACAAAAGCGCAATTAAAATATCCCTATGAAGTTATGAGGGATGCACTTCATAAGGTGAACCGCGACATTCATTTCAGCTTGTGCCAGTATGGAATGGGTAAAGTGTGGGAATGGGGCGCCAGCGTTGATGGTAATTCATGGAGAACGACCGGTGATATAGAAGATACCTGGGAAAGTCTCTCGGGTATTGGTTTCAGCCAGGGAAAATGTTCACCCTGGTCTGCTCCCGGGCGCTGGAATGATCCGGATATGCTGGTGGTTGGATGGGTCGGATGGGGTCCTGCGCTTCATTATACCCGTCTTACGCCAAGTGAACAATATACTCATATTTCACTTTGGAGTCTTTTATCTGCTCCAATGCTCATCGGTTGCGACCTTGATCAGCTTGATCTTTTTACTTTGAATCTTCTGACCAATGATGAAGTGCTTGCCGTGAACCAGGATCCGCTGGGGAAACAGGCAACACAGGCAAAGGCAAACGAATCCTGGCAGATCTGGGTCAAAGACCTTGAAGACGGAAGCAAGGCCATTGGCTTGTTTAACCTTACAGAAGCCCCATTAAATATCCCTGTTGATTTGAAAGAACTCAAACTGCCTGGCCACTGGAAAATGAGGGACCTCTGGAGACAAACAGACCTTGGCGCCATCGAAAATCATTTTGAAATGAACGTATTACCTCATGGAGTAATGCTTCTAAAGGTAATGAAGAATGAAAAATGAAAAATTATTTTCAATTATCAATTTTCAATTATCAATTATTTCGGTTTTCTTATTTCGGCGATTGTCCAATCCAGTGAAGATTGGATCATTTCCATGGGCGGCATCTTGATGAATCCATTTTCTGTCATGGAATGTGTGAGGCCTCTTGAATAGTCGATATCATTTTTTGCTTTATCATAGGCTTCCTGCCACGTCATGGTTACGCGTGCTACGCCATCTTTGATGGCCTGCATGGCAACGTCGGCTGCTTCATGCGGGAATACACCTTCTTCCTGCATATTCGGAACGATATCCTCGGTATGGATCCCTCTTTTCTCTGCAAAATCAGCCAGGGAATGAGCCGCTGCGATGGCCATTTCATCTGTGATCTTACGAGCCCGGACCATCAGGGCGCCCTTCAATATCCCCGGAAAACCGATTGAATTGTTGACCTGGTTAGGAAAATCTCCTCTTCCCGTAGCCACGATAAAAGCGCCGGCTTCTTTAGCGGCATATGGGTAGATCTCGGGAACCGGATTAGCGCAGGCAAAAACAATGCTTTTCTCTGCCATGGACTTCACCCATTCCTTTTTGATGATATCAGGTCCGGGAGTGGAGAGAGAGATCAGAACATCAGCTCCTTTCATGGCTTCTTCCATAGTCAGTATTCTTTGGGCATTGGTTGATTCACATAATTCCCATTTTCTGTAAAAACGTTTATCTGCCTTGATATCTTCCCTACCAATGTGTAATGAACCTTTGGTGTCAAACATGATAATATTGGCAGGATTGGCCCCATCGGTGATGAGCAGCCGGGCAATGGTAGTATTTGATGCACCGGCGCCGTATAGAACGATTTTGACCTTTTTAATATCTTTTCCTGCCAGTTTTAAAGCATTGATAAGTCCGGCAAGCGTCACGCAGGCAGTTCCCTGGGCATCGTCATGCCAAACCGGGATGTCACATTCTTCCCTTAGTACATCCAACACCCTGAAACAATTAGGCTGGGATATATCTTCCAGGTTTACTGCCCCAAAACTGGGTTGCAGCATTTTGACGAATTGAATAATCTTTTCCGGATCGTTCTTGCAGTTTTCATCCCTGCTGTCCACACAAAGCGCTACAGCATCCACGCCACCAAGGTATTTCATTAAAAACGCTTTTCCTTCCATAACTCCGAGACCTCCCGGAGGTGTACAGTCGCCGTCACCAAGGACCCGCGTGGAATCGCTTACGACGGCTACAAAATTCCCTCTGTTTGTGAGCTCGAAAGAACAATCGGCTCGTTCACGAATATTGGTGGATACCTTGGAAACGCCGGGAGTGTACCACACATTGAACCAGTTGAACCCGATTACAGGCGCTTTTGGGATGGTCTGAATCTTTCCGGAATAAAAGCAATGTGCCTCCTGGGCAAGTTTTTTTAAAAACAGGGTCTTGGCCCTGGCGATTTGTTCCTGAGTAAAATCATCAGGAAACACTTCATTGAGATTTTCGAGGTTATGTAATATTTTTTTCATGGTGAATAGAGTTAGAAAGTTATAAAGTTAGAAAGTTATAAAGTTATAAAGTTTAAAGTAACAGAGTAACAAAATAATTGGTGAACTAGCGAATAGGTGAACTGGTGAGTTAAAATATTCAATTATCAATTATCAATTGTCAATTACCCAACACCCAATGCCTAATACAGGGTAAATCTCACAAACCTGCATTCCAGAGGGCCGTTGAAGACGGTGATCTTTTTTGAGGGATGCAGACCTATGAATTTCAGCGCTTTCATGTCCGAAGAGATGATCCAGGCTTCAAATCCCTTGTATTTCTTCTTGAGCACATTACCGACAGACTTATAGAATTCTATTATATCATCAATCTGAAGACGTTCATCGTAAGGAGGATTGCAAATGATCATGCCGGAAGAGCCCCTCGAAAATGTGTTTTCAAATGCGGCTACTTCTAATTGAATTTGTTTCTGGAACTTTGTAAATCCAACATTTTCAGTCGCTGTGGCTATTGCCCGGGACGAGATATCCGACCCGAATATCTCCACTCCTTTGTCCAGTATTTTTGCATTTTCTTCTTCCCTGATCTTGTTCCACAGTTCCGGATCGAAGTCTATCCATTTCTCAAAACCGAATGCGGGCCTGAAATACCCGGAAGGGATGTTTCGTGCAGACATATTCGCTTCAATCAATATCGTGCCTGACCCGCACATGGGATCGTACAATGGAATTGTTTTATCCCAACCGGATAGTTGGATGAGGCCTGCGGCAAGCACTTCATTAAGAGGCGCCGGTCCGGTGACATGCCGGTAGCCTCTTTTGTGAAGCGATGAGCCGGAACTGTCGAGTGATACAGTACAGGTTTCCTTGTAAAGATGAATATTTATTCTCAGGTCGGGGTTATCGAGATTGACGGAAGGACGGCTGCCGGTCTTATCCCGGAAACGATCGACCACTGCATCCTTTGTCTTTAATGCAACATATTGTGAATTGGTAAAAACAGAAGTGGCATTGACGGCATCTACGGCAATACTGTTATTATTGCCAATGTAATCTTCCCATGGAATTTTGTTAATCTTAGTATAAAGATCTTCCTGTTTCGTTACCGGAAAAACAAGAATGGGCTTCAATATTCTCAATGCCGTGCGGCAACAGTAATTTGCCCGGTAGAGCAAGTCTTTATTCCCCTCAAATGAGACTGCTCTTTTGAGGATCTGTGTATTCGCAGCCCCAATTTTGTCCAGTTCTTTTTGCAGGATCTCTTCCAGCCCGGCCACCGTCTTGGCCGTGTAGATTGCATTTATGTCTTCATTCTTCAAAGCAGACCTTTATTTCAGGATAATATGAATGAACAAACACCGTTTAAAAGTACGAATATTTTCCCACCGGAAAATATACGATTGAAAATGATTCTTACCTTTGAAGATTAAAATCCCAAACTAAAGCCGGGCAGGTAAGATCAAAGAATTCCCACCCACTATTTTTCCGGGTTGGAGAAGTCGTTGAAAGCAAAATTACGAACATTAATCTTTATGATCGGTACAACAAGAAATATATTCCTGCTATACCTCATCATTGTTTCACTGGCAGGTACCTGTCAAGAGATTTATTCTGTGTCAGGAAAGGTGACCGACAGTAAGACGAAAGAGCCACTTGCCTTTGTAAATATCGTTATCAACAACAGCCAATACGGAGGCACCACTGATATTGACGGAAAATTCAGGCTGCATAGTTCTGTGCCGATAAGGACACTTCAATTATCTTATGTCGGTTACCTTCCTTTGTCAGATCCTGTCGGTAATAAAACTGATAATCTTTCCATCCAACTTACACGCACCGAAATTGAACTATCAGAAGTGGATATTCTTCCGGGCATCAACCCTGCTCACCGGATCATCCGTAATGCCATTGAACACAGGGATCAGAACGACCCCGAGAAATTAAGTTCATTCTCATATACTTCTTATGATAAGACCATTTTTACAGCAGAAAATGACACTTCAGTTTACCGGGAATTGAAGGATACCCTTCCGGTAAATGAACAGCAACCCCTGACGGTAAGGGTGAATATCAAAGATACAGTGAAGAAAGATTCGGTAAGAAAAGATTCATTGGATAAAGTGATAAAAAAGATCCTTAACAGGCAATACCTTTTCCTCATGGAGAATGTGACCAGGAGAAAGTTCCTTGCACCTGACAAGAACTACAATCAGGTCATTGCCACAAGGATGTCGGGCTTCAAGGATCCTATTTTCGTTTTCCTGACTACCCAGATCCAGTCCTTTTCTTTTTATAAACCCTTTATTACTATCTTCCAGAGCACTTATGTAAACCCGATCAGTCCCGGCAGCTTAAGTAAATATTTCTTCAAGATTGAAGATACGTTGTACTCCGGGAAAGATACCATTTTTGTCATCTCGTACCGGCCAAGAAAGGGTACCACTTTCGATGGGCTGAAAGGAGTAATCTCGATCAACACGAACAAATGGGCTATACAGAATGTCATCGCAGAACCTAATCAAAATACGGGAGGAATAAGGATCAAGGTTCAGCAGCTTTATGAAATTGTCGATGGCGAACATTGGTTCCCGGTTCAGTTGAATACGGATGTCAAATTCCTGATGATGCAAATCGGAAAATACGCAGCCATTGCCAAAGGGCGAAGTTACATTCGTGATATTGTTCTGAATCCCGACCTGGTGCGGCGTGAGTTCAACCACCTCGATGTGGAGGTTGAGAAGGCAGCCACCGACCGGCCGGAAGAATACTGGAACCAATACCGGGTTGACAGTCTTACCAATAAAGACCGTGAGACCTATCATGTCATTGACAGCATAGGGAAGGATGCCAACTTCGATAAAATAGCAAAGTCGCTAAAAACCATACTGTCTGGCCGGATACCTTACAAATTCATCGATTTCGACCTGAACAGGATCCTTGGCTATAACACTTACGAAGGACTGATCCTTGGGCTGGGTATTCACACTAACGACAGGCTTGCCACATGGTTCAAGGTTGGAGGCTTTTATCAATATTCGTTTGCGATCTCTTCTGCCAAATATGGAGGTGATGCAAGTTTCCTGCTGAATAAACGTAACGATTTCACTATCCAGGGGGGCTATTTCTATGACCTTATAGAATCGGGAGGAGTCAAATTTTTTGATGATTATAATTCAATTCTCAGTGGGAATTTCCAACCTCTTCTGCTAACAAAGCTTGATCGTGTGGAGAATGAAAACTTTTCGCTGACCATCCGGGCGCGAAAATACTGGTTATTTAATTTTGGCATTTCCCGCAGTTTTAAGACATCCACTACTTCAGATTTTGCTACTACCATTGGAAATGCTGTTATCCTTCAAAACCAATTCCAATTCACGGATATAACTGCAGCCCTTAAATGGGCTTACAAAGAGAAATTCATCCAGACCATTGACGATAAAATCTCACTTGGGACCAATTACCCAATAGTATGGCTGCAATATACACACGGCATCAAAGATTTTCTTGATGGGGAATACGACTACAACCGGCTCGATCTGAAGATCAGGAAGACCTTTATGATCAGATATCTTGGAAAACTGACCTTTCAATTCAATGCAGGTTATGTAGATCAAGCGATTCCGGCATGCAATCTTTATTATGGTGATGCCAGTTATCGCCCTATAACCCTCTTTGCCGCGAACAGCTTTGCCACTATGCGGATGAATGAATTTCTGTCAAGCAAATACACTTCCCTTTACCTGTATCATGATTTTGGATACCTGCTTTTTAAAGGAAAGAAATGGTTCCATCCAGAATTTGCACTCTCACAAAATATCGGGTTCGGTTGGCTCGATCACCCGGAACATTACCAAAATATGTATTTTCCACCGGAGCCTTATAAAACAATGAACCTTGGATATTATGAATCAGGACTGCTTATCAACAAACTCGTTGATCTGAAACTTTACACGATCGGCATCGGCGGATTTTACCGATGGGGGCCTTATTCATTGAATAAAACATGGGATAACTTTGCAGCAAAGATCACGGTTATTTTCCCGTTAAAATTTCAATAAGGATTCCGGTCAGTAATCATCAAATGAATTCTTTAGACGAAGAATAAAATAAAGGATCTTATAAAACATGGTTATCTTTGTATCATTGCGGAATGCAAATAGTGACACCAATCTAAAATTCTTCTCTTAGTCATCTCCTGATAAGTATCGAAACATGAATGCAATATACCAGAAATACAAACTCTTTTTCATTATTGTGATCATTTGTGCAATTGGTTTTCTGGCGTGGTATTTTTCGCAGATCCTCCTATGCATTATCATAGCCGGAGTCATTTCCATTATCGGCTATCCTTTGGTTGAATTGTTTGACAGAGTCCATTATAAAAAATTGCGATTTCCACATGTACTCAGCGTTTTTCTCACATTGATCATTCTTCTGGCCCTGGTACTCGGACTTTTGAGCTTTTTCATTCCTCTGGTTGTCAAAGAGACCAGCCTGGTGACCTCAATTGATTGGCAGAAGTTTATTGACTATTACCAGCCGCAGCTCCAATGGCTGCAACGCACGCTTACCCGATACGCGATCATTAAAAAAAATGCGACCTTTGAATCCCTGGTAAAAGACAATCTCTCACATTTTATCGATCTCAGTATCTTTTCCAATATCCTTTCCAGTGTTATTTCTTTTACGGGAAGCCTTTTCTTCTATGTATTCACCATCCTTTTCCTGTCCTTTTTCTTCCTGTTCGTTGTCATTATGCTTCCCCGTTTCATCCTCATGCTTGTACCTCTGAAATATAATGATCAGACGAAGAACATTATGTTTAAAAGTAAAACGGTACTATCCCGTTATTTCACAGGGCTTTTCATCAATGTTCTTGTTATGATCGCTTCTTATTCCATCGCACTGAGTATTGTCGGAGTTGACGGTGCACTTGTAATTGCATTCTTTGCGGGAATAATGAATATCATCCCCTATATCGGGCCACTTATTGCAGTT
>CAZUYY010000109.1:0-7648 GCA_964624935.1 uncultured Prolixibacteraceae bacterium | reverse complement strand
TGCCAAAAAAGTGGAAATTACAGATGCCAGGCTCATCGCAAAAAACACCTATTTTGAACAGATTAACCGTCATAATGTGGTTCCTTACGGGACAATTATGATTACAAAAGAATTCGTGGAAACGTATAACAACCGCGATGTTTATTACATTTTTAACATTAACGACAAAGGCTTCGTAATCCTTAGTGCGGATGACATTTGTTATCCCGTCATAGGATTTTCTTTTGAATCTTCCTATTCTCCGTCAAATCAAGCTGACGGATTTGTTTATTGGATGAATGAACGTAAAAAAGAAATTGCTTACAATATTGAACAGAATATCCCGGCAGATTCCAAGACTACTGCCATGTGGCAGCATCTGAACAATCCGGATTTCAACAAGTCGCCGAACATTCCCGGAGCGATAGAGGATGTGCCACCTTTGGCAACCTCGCTATGGGACCAGATTTTTCCTTACAATGATAATTGTCCTGTAGATTCAACCTGCGGATCATTTAATGATCATGTGACCACCGGATGTGTTGCAACTGCGATGGCACAGATTATGTATTATTGGAGATGGCCTCTTATCGGTAATGGATCTCATTGTTATTATGCCAACAAATACGGTGAGCTTTGTGCCGAATTTGATACTACCCACTATGACTGGAACGGAATGGTTAATCAACCTTCCAGTGAATGTAATCCCATTTCTTTGTTGATGTCTCATGCGGGTATTTCAGTTAATATGAACTATAATTCAGATGGACAGTGTTCCTCGGGAGCATATGAATCTGCTGTTGCGACTGCGTTGGTAAATTATTTCAGATATTCGTCAAGTGCCAGTTATGTGCAGGAACTAAATTATTCAACAACAGCATGGAACAACCTGTTGCAAGGCGATCTGAACATTGGTGAGATTATAAATTATTCTGGTTCTGGCCCGGATGGTGGACATTCATGGGTATGCGACGGTTATCAGGCTACAGATTATTATCATTTTAACTGGGGATGGAGTGGCTCCGATGATGGTTATTACTATCTTACGAATCTTGATCCGGGTGGATATACATTTAACAACAGTCAGGATGCGGTTGTTCATATTACGCCTGATCCATCTCAAGGATATCCTCCATACTGCAGCGGCCTAACTACCCTTACCGCAGATGACTATGGGACTATAGAAGATGGAAGTGGCCCTGTGAATAATTATCAAAATAATGAAAATTGCAGCTGGCTGATTGCTCCGGATGACAGTGTAAGCAATGTCACCTTGGGATTTATAAAATTCAATACCAATCCGGCTGACATGCTGACCGTTTATAATGGGCCCACGACGTCATCTCCTGTTCTTGGAACATTTTCCGGTCCTACATGTCCAACGGCGACACTGACTGCGGGCCCACAGATGCTTGTTACATTCGTTTCAACCAATGCAGCAACAGATTCGGGGTTCCTTCTTAACTATAATTCCACACCAATATCTTTTTGCAATAGTCAGACGACGTTAACAGCTTATTCCGGCGCATTCAGCGATGGAAGCGGACGGTTTCAATACCGTAACGGTACAGATTGCCAATGGATGATTATGCCGCCTAATACACCATCGATAACGATTACCTTTACCGATTTCAATATCGAATCTATCAATGACAAAGTCGAGGTGTACAACATTGCAACAAATCCACCAAGATTGGTGAGTACCCTCTCAGGTAACCACCTGAGTGATCCCATTCCCCCCATAACGATCAATTCCGCGAAAGTAATGGTCATGTTTACTTCGGATAAAACGATCCGGGGAGACGGATGGAATGCAACCTATACAACACCATTGGAATCAGTACAAAATATAACGCCATTTGAGGATCTTTCCATATTCCCGAATCCGACAAATGGAATGCTGAACATCCAATTTACAACAGACAAATCCCAACCGGTGAGGATAGAGATCTTTTCATTGTTTGGAGAGATCATGTACAGTCAGGACTTTGGTGACATCAATGGATCATTCGACAAACAAGTAGATCTTTCATCACTGGCAAAAGGTGTCTATATCTTGCACCTGATCAGTGATAGTGGAACAACCAATGAAAAGATCGTACTAAAATAAATTGGAGTAACCGGTGCCTCTGCCCGGTCTGTCCAGGCATAATAAACTCTTTTTTATTTGCTTTAAAATTCGGGATTTTGGTACCGGACGATTCTGAGATCGTCAAAAAATACCTTATTTTCTCCGGTATTCCACATGTAGACCCAAATTTCCGGATAAGGATAATCAAAATATAAAGGGACTTCAATTTCCAGTAACTGCCAATCTCCGTCGATCGCTTTTGGCACGTTTGCCCATTTGTCGAGCCACTTTACATCCGGACATTTAAAAATGATCCCCGCTTTATTATCCTGGTTGCCTTTACACCATACACTGACACGGAATTTCTCGCAATGTTGAATATCCTTCAAATTAACTCGAAATCCAGTGGGTTGCTTTTTATCCAGTATTATGGAATATTTTCCAGATCGGGATTCCTTGTCTGTGCGTGTTAAAGTGTCTTCAATCAGCACAGCACTGTCAGAAGTGACAAATGCATTCTTGTTTTTTGATACGATCTCTGCTCCACAGGATATAACGATAGAATCTTGGTATTGACTATTGCGTTTTAAAATCAGAATGTTCTCTTTGGATAATCTTAGAAAACAATTGTATGCTTTTGATTCTACCTTATTGTATCCACATATATTCCCGAATGCAATCAGGTATGAATCATCATTCACCCAGTACCAGCTTTTATTTTCTACGGCTAAGGGGTTTAACTCTCCTGTTTCGTACCATCCGTTGAATTCAAATCCTCCATCAATATTCTTTGGGGAAATTCCATAAGAGATCAGGTCATTTAGTCCTTCCCATCTTGCACGGTTAAATGAAAGATAATCATGTGTTGCTGAGACGGAAAAGAATGCAAGACATAAAAAAAGCACCATCGAAACCGCTTTATTCCATGTGTATGCTTTTATTTTTGATGAAGTTAAAAGCAGGATGAAACATAAAATAACCGGTAAAAAATACCGGTCGAAAAAAGAAGAGTATAACAACAAGAAAATCAAATTCCCCCCAATCAATAAAAGAGTTTGAACTTTCATCATTCTTTCCGGAGAATTTCCAGATAATCCTTTCATTTTAAAAAGAGATACAATCAGGGTGAATATAAGGAAAACAATGCCTATAGTCCCTGGTATATAAATGATCTTCAGCAAACCGGGGAATAATAATGGATGAATATTTATCCCGCAAAATGCATCTTTAACCAGCCTTGGGCCAAGCCCCAAATTGTTAATTATATTGCCACATGGAAAAGGTTTTGAAGTTAAAATAATTGGCACTGTGCATAAAATAGATACTGAACCTGCAATCCATCGGGCCATTGGTTTCAGACTCCTCCAAAAAGAGGGTAAAATATAAATTACCAGGGGTAACAGGAGAAGACCAGAATAAAAGAAAAGCAGGCTCAATCTGTTTATAGACATGTTTTCAAGAAAGACTTTCAGGTTTAAGGAATGGAGCAGATCGTTAAAAGACGCATAACTTGCCGGAAGGATATTTCTAATCTTTAAGAAAGCCGTGAATGAATACAATACTGCAATAATGAATCCGGCTGATAATACGTAATAACTTAGTCGTTTCAGGTTTATTCTGCCGCTTAACAGATACGTCAGAATCATGGTTATGGCGATCCACATCCCTAATTGACGGATCATGGTAGCGATTAATGCACAGCCTGTCGCAAGCAACAGATATTTTAGTTTCTGGTCTTTGAAATGACGGAAATAAAAATAGAGTGCACCTATTGTAAAAACCAGAAACGGAACCTCCGTCATAAACGTATAGGACAAACTGAAATAAAATGGATTTATCGCCAGAATAAGAGTAAATAAAAAAGCCAGAAAATCATTCAGGCAGAATTTTCTTATCAACAGATAAAATGTGATAATTCCCCCCCACCCCAAAAGAAGAACCGACAACCTTAAGACTGTAAATGAGAATCCGAAGATCTTACAAAATAAGGTTCCCCATAAAGTCTGAGCAATCAGTATCATCGCTGGCCAATTGCTGAATTTAAGAATGCCATTTACGGCCAGATCATATACATTTTTTGAATAAGCCCAGTCGTCATTTAATGGAAATTCTCCTACTGGGTTAACAAGAAATGCAATAAAAAACCAAAAAAAGGTCAAAAGAAAAAGATAAAACCATTTTTTTGTGTAAAAAATATTCCTGAGATTTCTCGGCATTTTTTATAAATCAATATTAGTTTATTACAAAACAGTCACGGGGAATATCAATAATGCCATGTATCGTTTGTATTACCTGATTTAGTATGTGTGTTTCAAAGGAGTAAAATTTGTTTTCTTTTTCAGCTTCCCAAGATGCTCCCGAAGCTTGCTCCGCACCGGGTAGCGGGAGATATTGATCAGTGCCGGGTTAAGGAGGAATGCAACAACACGCTTCTCTATCCATTCATGAAAAGGCAGCAGTATCCCTATCAGAACGATCTTTATAAGCAGTACTTTCCAGGGCTCATCCTGCGTGACCTCATGGATCTTATGGTCGGCGATCAGAACGATGAACTCGAAAAGAAATATAAAGGAAAAGAACCCCAGACTTCGGGTTATCCATTCAGGAACCTTCAGGCTGCCGAGCATTAATAAAACTATGAAAACAGAAATAATGATGATAATAATGGCATTGTATTGAAGATAATGCCTTCGCAGGGTCGATTGTCTCTCCTGGTCGGCAGCAAGGTCACGTTGCCGGGTCTCATGGTCAATCTCCATGATAAGCAATTGGTCTTTTTTTGACATACTATTCACACTGTCCGACAAGGCTTTGTTCAGCACCGCATAATTGTAAGCATTCCTGTAATCGTTTTTCCTCGCGTAAAGAACCTCGAGTTCCCTTGAAGCGCTGAGCATGTAATCAAAGTAACCAGCTTCACTGGCCAGTTCGTAAGACCTTACGAATTTTTCAATGGCCTTTTCCACAATCCCCTGCCGTAAATAAAACTGGCCAAATCTGTTGCAGAAATTGGCCCTGAGAATTTTATTGGGATTATTCCGGAGTATCTCCTCAGCTTTATTGAAAAAAAACAAGGCTGAATCGGGTTTCTTTTCTTCTTCACAGAAAAATGCCCTGAGTTTGTAAAAGAGGCCGGGATTCTCATTGGCCATCTTTTCCAGTTCATGCGGAAACTGATTGTAATAAAGATCATGCAGCAGGTCTATCCGGTCCGCTTCGATAAGATGGGTGCGGATGAGGTCGATTTCGTCCTTAAGCAGCCGGTTGTGTTTTTTCCTGACTGCAAAAGCAAGGATCTTTTGCATGCTTCGTTCATCCAACCGGTTGTCATTCGAGTTCAGATCAATGACCTGCAGGTCATACATCGTCCAGATCAGGGCCACCGAATCCACTGGTTTTGCCTTTTTCAAAAGGTCACTCTGCAATAATTTATAATGGGTTGCCTGGCGGTATAATTTATTCAGGTTGTAAAATTTTGATAAACTGCTGAAGCATTGACTCTGCAACGAAGTGTCTTTTATCCGCTCTGCCAGTTCCATGGCGTTCAGGTAATTCCTGAAGGCCTCTATTTTTTGATTTTTACCTTCCAGGCTCCTTCCGATGTCGAGGTAGCTTTCGGCCTTCCACACCGTGTTTTCAGTCGTTGTGGCCAGTGATAACGATTTGTAGCTATACGCTAATGCCCTTTCGTAATCATATCCCGAGAGATAAACAGAGACAATATCTCTTGCAAGGCGAAAGGATCTCGCCGGATCATTCTGTGAGGACAACTGCTCTGCTTTCAATCCATAGCCAAGTGCTTTGCTATAATCAGCAAACAGGTTGTTCGATTCAATATATCTGCAATAGGCCATCACCATCAGCTCCGGCCGGTGGCTCTCTTCAGCCAGCCGGATGGCTATCCCGCTCAGACTGTCCGCCCGCTCATCTTCCCCCTCATAATCAAAATAAAAAAAGGCCAGGTCAAACAACTTTTCAAGCTTCAGACTGTCGTTATCTGTCTTTCCTATCTCACGATTCAACCCGGCAGGATAACCAACCGGATCGACCTGGCTGTGCACAACACTTCCGGGCGTCAAAACAAGCATAAGAAAGAACAGTAATGCCGGTGTGAAAACACGCTTCTTCCCGTCAGAAGAACCGAAATAAAGACAAACTTTGGCAGGGATCATTAAAAAAATAGTTTGTTATTTATATTCATAAGTAGTTATCTTTGTGCAAAATTAATCTTTTAATTAATATAAATCTAAATAATAATCTTATGAAAATGAATAAATTTGCTTTTACTGCCTTGGGATTTGTCTCAGGCATTATATCCGGAATCACGATTTTTGCTCTGGTTGCATTCACCAGTTCCCCGCCATCCGCCCCAACCGGAGGCCCGATTACTCCAATATCAGCAACCACTGCAAACCAGTATTTTAAAAATTACAATTCAACGGCCACATCCTTCAATAATGTCCTGAAAGGATTTACACTCGACAAATCCAATCTCGATGCCATGAACAACATATTCCAGCAAAACTCAGCCCTCGCTGGTTTCCGTATTTACTTTGGTAAAGACAATAGCTCCAATAACGTTGCTATCGTTGTGGGTGTGACTACCAGCGGCACCGATGCTGTGACCAATTTAATTTACAGCTTCACTTCGCAGAATACCAACGCTTGTCCGCCGGTTTGCGACAACAACAGCCCTATAACCAAAAACTGACAAGTCTTGTTCAAATCGAATTTCAGAACTCGTTGATCGATATTCGATTGTTCAAAAAAAATCTGTCACTTGTGGCCAATCTGGCCGGCTTGTCCGGTTATCTATGCAATAAAGATTAATTTTGCCTGCAACATTACAGCGTTTAGAAATGTTTATCATTCTTTCTGATAGGATCACCGATCCGGTTTCCTCCGCTGACATAATCATTTCTGAATGATAAAATTAAAGAAAAATGGTCAGTTTCTGGAATTATATTGATATTCGTAATGAAGAAAAGAATGAAATAATTCCAGGAACAAAGTTCCTGGAATTGAAAGAACAAATTCTTACTGATTATTCTTCTTTAGCCCGTCAGAATTTATTGACCGGTCTTTTCCTGAATTTCTATTTACCTTTATGTATATGGATTTCGGATAAGACTAAAATAAAGGGATCCCCGGCAGTTATTGGAATAAGCGGAGCACAGGGTACAGGCAAATCAACACTGACCCGGATTTGTAAAAGTATTCTGACTGACTATTTTAAATTGAACGTTGCTGCCATATCTATTGATGATTTTTATTTGACAAGGAATGAAAGAAGAGAATTAGCTGAAGAAGTCCACCCGTTATTTGAAACAAGAGGAGTTCCCGGAACACATGATACTGGGATGGCAATTAACCTGATAAGGTCTTTAAAAAATTTGAAAACGGATCAAACAATAAAATTGCCGTTATTCAATAAAGGCACAGATGATAGGATGCCTGAAAACTGCTGGACAATAGTCAATGGCGATCTTGACGTAATTATTTTTGAAGGGTGGTGTGTCGGCGCAAGACATCAGAGAGGATCAGAATTGATAAAACCCGTTAATTCTCTGGAAAGTCAGGAAGACAGAAATTGTATCT
>CAZUYY010000108.1:0-7661 GCA_964624935.1 uncultured Prolixibacteraceae bacterium | reverse complement strand
ACGCGGGTGGTTTTGTGCTGGATGGATTTCCGCGCACGCTGAAACAGGCAAAGGAACTTGACCAGATGCTGATAAAACTGGGGACAAATGTTTCTCTTGTCCTTTCACTGGAGGTGAACGAGGAGGAACTGGTGAAACGTTTGCTCAAACGCGCACAGGAACAGGGACGGAAAGATGATACCGAAGAGGTAATCAAAAACCGGCTGATCCAGTATCATCAGCATACCAAACCTTTGATAGAATATTATCAGGAAAAGAAGCTTCTTAAGAATGTCATGGGAGTAGGCAGTATTGATGATATCTTTGCAACCTTATGCCGCTCGATACCTGAATAGTAAGGATCATGAAACATTGAATTCCGGTCACAAAAAATATGAGTGAATCAAATTTTGTGGATTATGTGAAGATCTTCTGCGCCTCCGGTCATGGCGGTGCAGGATCGGCACATTTTCTCAGGACCCGCGGAGCCCCGCATGGAGGTCCGGATGGAGGCGATGGCGGCAGGGGAGGTCATATTATCCTAAAGGGCAATAAACAGTTATGGACTCTCATCCATCTGAAATATACACGGCACCTCAGGGCGGAGGACGGTGAGCATGGAGCAAGGCAGTTAATGCATGGAGCCAATGGTCATGATGTTGTGGTGGAAGTTCCACTGGGAACCATTGCAAAGGATGCTGAGACCGGCCAGTTTGAATGTGAGATCACCGAGGATGGACAATCAGTAATACTTGTCCCCGGCGGAAGAGGAGGCCTTGGGAATGATCATTTTAAATCCTCGACATTTCAGTCACCGAAGTTTGCCCAGCCCGGTGAAGAAGGAATCGAATGCTGGAAGATCCTTGAATTAAAACTTCTCGCTGATGTCGGGTTGGTAGGATTCCCGAATGCCGGAAAATCCACCCTGCTCTCGGTGATATCTGCGGCCAAGCCACAGATCGCTGATTATCCTTTCACTACGCTGATCCCCAATTTGGGTATCGTTCCCCTTGAGGATAAGAAGTCATTCGTCATGGCTGATATCCCGGGAATTATTGAGGGCGCGCATGAAGGAAAAGGGATCGGGTTGAGGTTTTTGAGGCATATTGAAAGGAATTCCACATTGCTTTTTATGGTTCCTGTTGACAGTCCCGATATACGGAAGGAATATGAAATTTTGCTGAATGAACTCAGGGAGTTTAATCCTGAGTTGCTGGATAAGGCAAGGGTTCTTGCGGTCACAAAATCAGACCTTGCCGATGCAGAAATTACGCGGGAGCTGAAAAAGGAGCTTCCGGATGTTCCTTATGTCTTTATCTCTTCTCATAAGAAACTGGGGCTGAATAAGCTTAAGAATATGCTTTGGGAGGAACTGAACCGGATAAATACCGATTTCATTTGATTGAATTCCTGGATCATATTGACCGTTCTTTTTTTCTGTTCCTAAACGGGTTTCACAATCATTTCTTTGACCACCTGATGTTCGATGCTACCAAAGGCTTATTGTGGATTCCACTTTACCTGTATTTTCTATTCTTTGTGATCCGCAAATACAAGTGGAATACTTTGGTAATATTGGTGTTTACAGCATTGATGATCCTTGTGAGCGACCAGTTATCCGACTTTGTTAAAGAATCGGTACACCGACTAAGGCCTTCGCAGCAACCAGGACTCATGGTTCATATAGTTGAGGCCTACAAAGGAGGTGTTTATGGTTTTTATTCTGCACATGCTTCGAACACATCTTCCGTGGTTATTTTCCTTTGCATTCTTCTTGGCCGAAAATACCCGCATGTTTATGTCCCGGCTATTTTTTGGGCTTTGATAATGTCATATTCCCGTATATACCTGGGAGTTCATTACCCGGGGGATATTTTTGTAGGTTGGATTGCAGGTTGTCTGCTTGGAGTTCTGTTTGGAAAAGTGACGATGCAAATGATAAAGGCACTGGCAAGAAAAACGCATGGATCATCGGTTTGACACTTGTACTGTGAAGAATTCTTAATGTGCAACCTCTTTCACCGCAAAGGCGCGAAGACGCTAAGTTTGCAAAAAGAAATATATGATTGATCCTGAATCTTTTGGAAGTGAGTTGAAATAATAAAAAATTATTTTTCTGTGCTGTTGATAATTTGTTTGTTTTAAAGTATTTACTTTCTGATTTTCTTTGAGGATTTTCAGTATCTTTGAAAGACATCTAATCCTTTGTTATTTATCATAATTATTTTAAATGGGAACAGAATTATTACCGGAACATATAAGAGAATTATACGAAGTCCATGAATGGAAACATGCCTGTGCAATTTTACAAAGCGATTTTCCAGATGAATGGAATGATCTTATTGCAGTGCTTGAAAAATTTCAAGTTATGTAAAACATGGATAATAACTGGTGGAGGTGCTAAATCTGAAATTTCTAAATCAATTGACGGTTTCTTATCTGAAAGAGGTTGGATGGAGAAAAAATTTGAAACATCTGTCAAAGTCGATGCAGAAATTATGGAATCGCCGACACATAAGATAGATTGTTATAAGAACAGGGTTGCACTTGAAATTGAATGGAATAATAAAGATCCATTTTATGATCGCGATTTAAATAATTTTCGATTATTATTTGATTTACGGACAATTAGTGTTGGTATAATAATAACAAGAGCTGACCATTTACAAGAAATTTTTGATGAGATTGGGAGAGGCGCTTCATATGGATCATCTACGACACATATGTCAAAATTATTGACTCGAATACAAGGTGGAAGTGGCGGTGGGTGCCCGATTTTAGTTTTTGGCATAACAAATAAACTTTATGATAAAAATTGTTGAAAATAAAAAACTTACAGTTGCCGAAGAATTTTTAAAGAAAGTTCCTCAAATAGGATTTGGGACAATATTGGCTGATCCTCCCTGGCGGTTTACAAACCGAACCGGTAAAGTTGCACCCGAACATAAAAGATTAAACCGCTATGAAACATTGTCCCTTAATGAGATTAAAGCTATCCCTGTCTCTAAAGTAACGGCTCAAAAATGTCATCTTTATCTATGGGTTCCAAATGCTTTATTGCAAGAAGGTCTTGAAGTACTTAAAGCATGGTGGTTTACTTACAAATCAAACATCGTATGGCATAAAGTAAGGAAAGATGGTGGACCAGATGGCAGAGGCGTCGGTTTTTATTTCAGAAATACAACTGAATTGATTCTGTTTGGTGTAAAGGGCAATGTTCGAACTTTAGACCCAGGAAGATCACAAGTCAACATTATCAGGACACAAAAGCAGGAACATAGCAGAAAACCTGATGAATTGTATGAGATCATTGAAAAATGCAGCCTAGGTCCTTATCTTGAAATCTTTGCAAGAGGAAAAAGAAAAGGTTGGGATGTGTTTGGAGATCAATCAGAAGTATATCAAATTGAATGGGCAACATATGCAAATCATAGTCAGGTAAAAATTAATGGGGATGAATTATTACTAAATCTTCAAGAACCTTCTTATGAATTCATAACAGGGAACGGAAAACAAAAAAAGAAATCAAAAACAAAATCTTAATTCTACCCCGTAAGTGGGTTAATTCATCTTACGCGATTTTTTTTACTATTGGTGCAGTTTATAGTGTGTATGGTAACGGGGACCCGAACGATAATAACACGGAATAATCTGTAATCTTTTGTCTTTCAGGGTGTTTTTATATAATGCCTTGAAGAAAGGAAAGGTGACAGTTTTAATCTGCAAACCTATAACTCAATCCCGCGTTAAGGATCCCGTAAGTTCCGACCCCAAATTCAATAAAACCACCAAACGCGCGGCCGAAACGTAATCCCATTAATGTGAGTTGTCCTCCCGGAAATAACTTACGATCGGAAGATGATTCACCATTTGCTTTTTCAGTTGCAAAATCCATTGTTATTCCTATACCCACACCTGAATACATATGAATAGCAGATTTGCTCACGTAGGTGAAATTGATTTTTGCAATTCCCATGAGCAATCTGTCATCAACAGTAACAGGAATATTAGAACTTGATTCATTGTTAGTTGAAATTCCTGTTGATTGAAAATCCTGGTATCCAAACATGAACCCGGTTGAAATTACTTTATTTAAAATGCGTGAATAACCAAAGTAAATGCAACCAGGCGATGAGGGATCAGAAAGATTATTAGAACTATATGGCAGACTAAAACTGGTAACCAGTTGTCCGGAAAAATAAAAAACCGAACGGCCCCCATATCCTAAATAAAAATCATTAGCAAATGCTGGTTGTGAAGTCTTGGTGTCTGTTACCGGTGATGTCAGATCGGTTTGCGAGAATAACAACGTGGACATAAGGCTAAATGCCATGAGAAAAGGAAATATTTTTTTCATATGTACAATTTGATATGTTGGTAGTAGAAAATCAGAGTAAAAATACAAATTATTCCGGTATCCTAATATTTTTTAATTATTTTTTGTACAATAATCGTAAAAAGGTTGGGAAGACAAAAAGGAGTAGAGGCATTGCAATAATAAAACCTCCGATGACGGCGATGGCAAGTGGTTGCTGCATCTGGGCGCCGACACCAATTCCCAGTGCCAGGGGAGTAAGTGCAAGGATGGCGCCGATGGCAGTCATTAATTTTGGACGGATACGGAGGGATATTGCATAGGCTATTGACTGATCGACATTGCCGGTTTTCTTTAATGTAGTCAAAAACTGGTTGACCGTAAAAATGGCATTTTCAGCGATGATGCCGACGATCATGATGATCCCGGTATAACTGGCAACATTCAACTGGATCCCTGAAAGGAATAGAGCCCAGATGCTGCCGCCAATTCCTGCTATGGAAATGAAGATGACCAGGAAGGTGATCCTCAGGTTCCTGAAAAGAAATAACAACACGGCAAAAACCAGTAAAACTGCAGATATCAGGATCATCAGCAATTCCCGGAACGAGGATTGTTGTTCAGCATAGGTTCCTCCGTAAACAATATAAAATCCCTGGGGAAGAGGAAGATTTTTGGCGATCACTTTTTTTATTTCTGTGATCGCACTGCTCAGGTCCCTGTTATCCAACCGTGCTGTCACGACAACATTCGATTTCAGGTCTTCCCTTGTTATATCCGGGTCACCGGCGGACAAACTGACATCTGCAAAAAACTCAAGCGGGCGATATTGTCCATCGGGTGTGAAGATCAATTGTTTTTTAATCTTTTGCAGGCTGTTATCCCTGAAATTTGTAAAACGCATCAAAATCCTGAGCATCTGTTCCCCCTCCTGCACCTGGCCAACATCCACGCCTTCATTGTAAGCTTTTATCTGAGTCTGAAAATCGGCAGGATTGAGGTTAAACAGTGCCAGTTTGGAAGGATCAGGAACGATGGTGATGGTCGGACCATCAACTATAATGCCGCTTTGAACATCGGCGACACCCCTGATCTTAATCAATAAGGACTTGGTTTTATAGGCCAGTTCCCGTAATTGATCCAGATCGTCTCCAAAAATCTTGATCTCAACCGGTTGAGGCCTGCCGATAAGATCACCGAGCAGATCGGCAATCCGCTGTCCGAATTCAATATTCAGTGCAGGTTCCTTTGCTAATACCTGTTGTCTTAATTCTGAAATAACTTCTTCCGTTTTTTTGCGTGTAGTTTTTTTGAGTTGAATGAGATAATCCCCTTCATTCGGAGGGATCACGCCAGAAGCCATACTGATGCTCGAAGCCATATTTGTTCCCGTACGCCTCATATAAGTGGATACATCAGGATGTTTCATTACAACCGTATCGACCTCCCGCAGGATAGCATCAGAGGCATCCAGGGATGTTCCGGGAGGAGACAGATAATCGAGCACAATCGTACCTTCATCAAGGACAGGCAGAAACCCGGTATTCAGATGATTGATCAGGAAAGCTGATGAAATACCGAGCGCCAGAATAAAGATGATGGCAAAAACCGGCTTGTCAAAAAACCAGATCAGCCAGGATAAGCGGGTTTTACCTTCTGACACGGATCTTCTTGTCAGGAATGAAAATTTTCTGTGTGGTTTGTAACCAAACAAAAGATGAAGAGCCGGTAACCCCAGCCAGGTCGAGAGGAAAGAGCAAACAAGCGTAATCTCCATAGTCAGTGTGAGCTCCTTGAAAAAACTGCCGGCAACGCCACTCATCATGACAAAGGGGAAGAAAATAACAATGGTACTCAGCGATGAGCCAATCATGGCAGGGAAAAGCATGTGGATTGTTTCCCTGACGACCGCATTCTTGTCTTTGTCCGGTTGTTCCTCATGTGTCCGATGAATTTGTTCGATCACAACAATGGCATCGTCAATGATTAGTCCGATGGAGGCTGCGATGGCACCGAGTGACATGATATTCAGTGTGATGCCAAACAAATACAGGGCAGTGAAAGTAAGCGTGAGTGTGACCGGGATGATAAGGATCACATTAACACTTGCCCGGAAAGAACGAAGAAACACTATGACAACAAGGATTGCAAGAATAAGACCTTCATAAATGCATTCGAGGACACTATCGATAGAATTTGAAACAAAAACTGACTGATCATAATAAGGTTTAAGATAAATGCCCGGAGGCAGTTGTTTCTGAATTTCTTTGGCTTTTTGTTTGACATCCACTGCAAAATCAATCAGATTAACCTCTTTTTGTTTGATCAGATCGATGATGACGGCATCATGCCCATTAGCGTTGATGCGGATAAATTCCTGTTGTTCCTCAATATCAACTGCTGCAATATCAGACAACAGAATGACCCTGTGACCATCGTTACGGATAACGATTTTTTTCAGTTCATCGAGGGTTTTAATTCTTGAATCAGTGAGGGACAAATAGAGACGATGATAATCGGATAAAAGTCCGTTCGACTCAACGAAATTGGTATTCCCTAAAGCCGTCATTACCTGCTGGGGAGTGATCCCGACAGCGATCATCTTCTCAGGATATGGCGCTATGACAAATTCCTTTGTTCTGCCTCCTCTTACAACCACATTGGAGACACCCGGTATCATCGAAAATTGAGGTCTAACATTATAAAGCGCATCCTTTTTTAATTCCACCTGACCAAATGTATTGCTCTCAAGAGTGTAGCCGATAACCGGGTAGATGCTCTGTCCCATAGCTTCCACCACAATGTTAACTGTTGAAGGCAACTGGTTTTTGATCTCTGCAATGCGTGATTCGAGCCGGGTTTTCGTATCCTGGATGTTGATGTTCCAGGTAAAAAATGCTTCGATCGTACAACTGCCACGATTGGTGCTGCTTCGCACCATCTGGATCCCATTCACCCTTTTAATCGCTATTTCGAGTGGCTTTGTAACGGTCACCATCATCTTATCCACCGGTTGTTCACCATTATCTGCAATGACTGTAATCTTTGGGAAGACCACATCAGGGAAGAGAGAGGTTTGCATCCGGTGGTAAGAATAAAGACCTGCCACCAGCGCGATGAGCAGCGCTGCCGCGGTGCTGGTCACGAGCGTCCGATGCCGCCGCGCCCAGCGGCGAGTCCGGTCGGACCACGGCTCTCGCCAGGCGGTCACGGGCTCGCCCGCCAGCCAGGATTCCAGATCAGCGGCAAGGGCGAAGCAGCCATGCCGGACGGCCCGGCGATCTTCGCCACCACCGGCGCCTGGGAAGACTTTGCGACGCCGGCGCGCGACTTTCGCTTGTTAATCGCGATCGACGTGGTGCGCGGC
>CAZUYY010000107.1:0-7793 GCA_964624935.1 uncultured Prolixibacteraceae bacterium | reverse complement strand
ATTTTTTCCTTTTTTTATTTTAGACCTTCCAGGTTTTTAAAACCTGGAAGGTCTGGTATGATATCCACACATCCAAACCCCAAACTGTTCTTTTCCCCAAAGCCTGCATAGTATCCTGTTCTAATCAGTGTGGCAGGAGCCGTCAGCTTGAACTCGAACATATATCCTCTTATTTTGGTTTCCTGGGCTGTTCCAGATTTTATGACTACCAGTTTGGATTTTGGTTCAGTGAGTAATTCAAACCTGGTTATGGCTGAATCACTGGTATCCGGATCTTTGTTGTCACCATGAATCACTGTCATGGCAACATACTTTCTCACCATGTTCTGAAAAAACAGGTTTTCATATTCCGGATGATCAGGCTTGAGAAATATACCATTCTTACCATCAAATTTATTAATAACAATGGGAGAGAGCGTGGAAAAGGACATGGTATCCTTAAAAATCGGATCAGATAATCGTTCCACCGTGTTTACCATAAATGCTGCCTTGCTTATCCTGTCTCCAAGAATCATCTCCTGATTCCTGAACAACCCCATGATAAATGGTTCTGCAGCGTTCTCCAGCAGAAAGGAAATATAAAATGCCACATCACCTCTTTTTACTATAAGACGGTCTTCACTGATCTGAAACTGATTTCTGGGAATCTGCAGCCGGGAAAAGGTAAACAACTTGAATGATTTCCCGTTTAAAATATAGCCTTTCTCATGCAACCATCTTGCAAATAGCGGGTTTCCTGATTGTATAATGCTGTAAATCCAGGCTGAAAGTTCATACTGATAACTGAGAGGGATAATGTTCCTTAAAGATTTGTCCTCTGTTCGAAATGTTATTTTGAATCGCATACACATATAGCAAGCTTCACAAATGTAATAAAGATCAATATTCAACCATAATAAAAATTAGTAAAGTTGTTGACATAACAACCAATTATAGACCTTCCAGGTTTCAAAAACCTGGAAGGTCTGATATGTTTCAACAAATTTACACGATAGACTATAGATCAGTCCAAAAAGGTTCTTTTGAAATGTATACAGCAACGAATAGCGGCACCACCTGGACGCCAGTGAGCAGCTCAAATATTCCTGCTACTCATTATGGCGCCATCAGGCCAGCATACTTATTGTGTTACATCAGTTTATGCGCAAGGCGGATCGGCGAAAATCTGTCAGAAAGTACATATCATTTCAAAATACTGATACAGTAAGCATTTTCTTGTAAAACGGGTTGCCTGTTCCTGGAAACGAAAAGTGACGAAAACAGGCAACTTTGATGCAAACAGACTGTCTTATAATCCAGGAAGATAAATTTGCTTTTCTCCTGATTCTGTAATATTTTTACATCAAATTTTTTACCCTATCTGAAATAAAAAATTCAAGATATGAAAAAGCTTTACGTTTTATTTCCTTTCCTTCTTTTCGTTTCCTCCGGCTTTGCTCAATTGACCGGCATTCAGACAATCCCAGGTAGTTATGCCACCATTACTGCTGCAATCACTGCATTGAATTCACAGGGAGTCGGAAGCGGCGGGGTGACCTTTAACGTTGCTGCCGGATACACGGAAACTGCGGCCAACCTTATCATAACGGCCACAGGAACTTCAGCTAACCCTATCGTTTTCGAGAAGTCAGGAACGGGAACCGATCCTTTGATCACAGCGGCACCAGGCACTGGCACGCTAGACGGGATTATTATCCTGGAAGGGATCAATTACATCACTTTCAATGGAATCGACCTCAAAGACCCAACAACAAATACTACTCCCACAACTCAAATGGAATGGGGATACGCATTATTGAAAAGTTCCGGTACTGCCGGTTGCCAGAATGTGCTGATCACTAACTGCACGATTACTCTTCAACGAAGTTATTCAGCTTCAGTGGGTATTTTTGTTGCGAATCAAACGCCGTCATCATCCACAGCGCTGACAGTCACTGCCGCAAGCGGGGAGAATTCAAGCAATAAGTTTTATTCGAATGTAATACAAAATGTTAATACGGGGATTTCCATTACAGGATATAATAGTGCGAGCCCTTATACCTATTATGATCAGAATAATGACATCGGTGGAACTGCAACAACTACCGGAAACACCATCCAGGATTTCGGTGGATTGGCAACTACTGCCTATGGGGTAAATGTGATTTACCAAAATGGATGCAACATCTCCTATAACACCATCAGCAATATTGCTGGTGGGGGAGCTGTTTCTGCCAATGTATTGTACGGGATACAATATTCCACATCCACAAATGCAACAGGTACAATAAATAATAATGCCATCACCATGTCACAGGGAAACAATGCCAGCCGGATCTATTGCATTTCTTCAGGCATTGCTGGTACCGGCACAATGACTGCAAACAACAATACATTCACACCATCCTTTGCCAGCGGCGCTTCCGGAAACCTCTATTGTATTTATATCACTTCTGCAATGACCACATCCACATTCACAGGCAATCAGTTTATCAATTGTACAAGCCTGAGCACTACCGGATCAGTTTATTTTATTTACAACTCAGTGGCCACACCTACTATTACAGTGAGCAGTAATAGCATGACTACGGTTACTAAACCTTCGGCCGGAGGTGGTATTTATGGATACTATAATGCTTCTTCAGCAACAGGAGGGACAGAGACCATCAATAGTAATACCTTTTCAATTATCTCGGTAACAGGAGCCACTGCTTTTTATGGGATCTACTCAGCAACCGCTTCGGCTACACAAAATAAAGCGATTTATAACAATATTATTTCCAGCCTTACCGGTGGCTCGACAACTGTTTACGGAATTTATTGTACGGCTGGAAATACCAGCAGTATTTATGGGAATACAGTGAATACAATTACAACAGGAAACGGTGGTACCGGTGCAGGGATAGTTTGTGCCTATTACCTGGGCTCAGCAGCAACCGTGAGCTCATCAATTTATTCCAACACTGCTTATGGAATTTCGAATGCAAATACAGGAGCCATTTACGGAATGGACATTGGCGGTGGCACAACAGTCAGTGTATACAAAAATTCAATTTATACCCTGACCGGATCTGTCGCTGCTTCCATCGTTTATGGTTATTATGTGAGTACCGGAACATTAGTGTACCTCTATAATAACTTCGTTTCGAACCTGCTCGCGCCCGCCGGCAGCAGTCTGAATGCCATCAGCGGGATATACATCAATGGCGGAACAGGTATTGGGATCTATTATAACTCAATTTATCTGAATGCGGCTTCAACTGCCGGTACATTTGGTACCTCCGGTATCTATACATCTACAACCCCAACAGTAGATTTGCGGAATAATAATATTGTCAACAACTCCACTGCCGTGGGCGCCGGTGGATGGACGGTAGCTTACAGAAGAAGTTCCACCTCGGTATCCACTTATGCAACTGTTTCCAATAACAATAATTTTTATGGCGGGACTTCTTCGGGAAATGCTCTTTATTACGACGGTACCAATGCGTATTCGACGTTAAGCACTTATAAATCATTTATAGCTCCCATGGATGGGCAGTCTGTAAGCGAAAATCCACCGTTTGTGAATGTGACTACCACCCCTTATGACCTTCATTTGAAAACTACCGTCGCTACTTCATGCGAAAGCGGTGGAACTGTGATTTCAACACCTCTGAGCATAGTAGTGGATTATGATGGTGATTCCAGGTATCCGAACAGCGGTTACCCGAATAATGTTAGTTACCCCGCGACCGCACCAGATATAGGAGCAGATGAATTTGCAGGGATCCCTCTTGACGTGAACGGCCCCATAATCACTTACACTGCCTTGCCCAATACAGCTTCCACAACAAACCGAACACTGACTGCCACAATAACCGATGTAAGCGGTGTTCCCACTTCCGGGATCGGCCTTCCAAGGTTATACTGGAAAATTAATTCAGGTTCTTGGAATAATGTCACGGGGGCATCTATTGGCGGTAATCAATACACATTCACATTTGGAGCAGGCGTTGTCATTGGGAATGTAGTTTCATATTATATTGTGGCTCAGGATCAGGATTCACCGACACCAAACGCCAGTGCCAATCCTGCCAATGGCGCCAGCGGATATAGCATCAATCCACCGGCAGTATCGACTCCCCCGACAACACCAAATACTTACACGATCCTTGGAAGTCTGTGTGGTACTTATACTGTCGGAGCAAGCCAGACATATACAACACTAACGGCTGCCATAGCCGACCTCAATGCAAAAGCAATCACTTGTCCGGTGACATTCCTACTTACAGACGCCAGCTATACCTCTGAAACCTTTCCAATCACCATCCAGCCAAATGTTGGCTCCAGCTCAACAAATACACTGACCATTAGTCCTGCCAGCGGAGTTACACCTGCAATTTCGGGTTCTTCCACATCCGGGTTACTGATCCTGAGTGGCGCCAGCTATGTCATCATTAATGGTTCAAACAGCGGTGGAACGGATAAAAGCCTGACATGGCAAAATACGAATACTGCCTCAGGAACATATACTATCGGGTTTGCTAATTCAGGAGGCACCACCCCTGCCACAAATAATACCATTGAGAACTGCAACATTGAAGCCAGCAGCCAGGTATCAACCACCACCTACGCAATTTACATGACTCCAACAGGCGGAGGATACGATAATACGGTGATCAATAATAATACGATATTCAGCGCATATGATGGAATGCTTTTTGGTGGAGCTGCAACACTGGTTGCCAACAACGGACAGATCACAAACAACACCATCGGATCAACCGTTGCTACAACATCCATTCAATATCGTGGGATCACTCTTCAATATGCTAATAATACATTGATCAGCGGCAATGAGATCATGGGGGCTCCTGCTGGAAATACCAATTATTACCAGGCAGGTATTTATGTGACAACAGGAGCAATCAATACCAAGATCAGAAAGAACAAAATTCATGACTGGTACTATACCGGAACCGGAGGATGGGGAAATTATGGAATATATTATGGTTCCGATGCATCTACCGTGACGGAAATCTCAAACAACCTGATATATCTGATAAAAGGGGATGGTTACCCGGGAATACAAACAGATAACCCTTATGGGATCTACGTTTCCAGCGGCGGCAATTGCGAGATCTGGTTCAATTCCATCTATCTGACAGGATCGTTACTATCGACACTCTATCCCGGAGCAATCAGCGCCTGTATCTGCATCAATTCTGGGATTACTTCACTGGATATCCGGAATAATATCTTCCAGAATTCAATGCAACCGCTTTCCGGAACTCCCGCCGATTACACATATGACGTTTACTGTGCTTCTGCAAACACAGCATTCACCACAATCAACTACAATGATTACTGGGATGATGGAATCGGACCTGAAATTGGATATATAGGAAGTGCAAACCAGTCCACGTTTGCTGCCTGGCAAACCGCTACAGGACAGGACGCTAATTCTGTGAATGTCAATCCCACTTTTACATCTTCATCCGATCTTCATACTACAGCCACCGGGCTGAGTAAAACAGGGATCACAATTTCTTCAATCATAGATGACTTTGCAGGGACCTTACGTACCAGCCCACCGGATATAGGAGCATATCAATTCTCTGCAAACCCGGTAGTGACAACAACGGCTGCTACAAGTGTAACTTGCGGAGGGGCTACCCTCAATGGGAATTTCAGTCCGAACAATGCAACAGTTACAACCGGTTTTGATTATGGACCTACTGTTTCCTACGGCACCTCGGTTGCAGGTGTTCCTGCAACAGTATCCGGGAGCACCATTACAGCAGTAAGTGCTGCTGTGACCGGCCTCGTTCCTAATGTGGCCAACCATTTCAGGGCAAAAGGAATTACCGGTGGAGTAACCGTTTACGGCACAGATATGACGGTTACACCTCCATGTCCTCCAACCGTTGTTACAACGTCTGCAACTTTGGTCACTTCATCGGGAGCCACGCTGAACGGAACTGTGAACCCAAATAATCTTTCTTCCACTGTATCCTTCGATTATGGGCTCACAACATCCTATGGAACAAACATCGCCGGAGTCCCATCACCAGTGACTGGAAGTACGGCAACAGCTGTATCCATAGCAATTACAGGGCTAACTCCTGGTGTCACTTACCATTTCCGGGTGAACGGGGTAAATACCGTTGGTACCACTAATGGAAGTGACATGACCTTCACAACCCTTGCAGCTTCGCCGACGGTTGTAACTGCAGCCGCAACAGGAGTGACTTCCAGTGCTTCAACCATGAACGGCACCGTCACTGCTAATGGAGCTTCAACTACAGTCACTTTCAGCTATGGATTGACAAGTGCGTATGGTACTACAGTTCCAGCCGTTCCTGCAACAGTGACAGGAAATACAGCAACAGCAGTATCAGCCGCAATAACAGGACTTACCTGCAATACGCTTTATCATTACAGGGCTTCTGGAGTTAATTCAGCAGGTACTACCAACGGAAACGACATGACCTTTACCACGGCCGGCGCAGTGAGCCCCGCCGGAACAATAACCGGCCCGACCAGTGTTTGCAAGGGTGCAAGTGGTGTAACATATACAGTTCCGGCTATTACCGGAGCGACAGGATATACATGGTCACTACCAACTGGAGGTACCATAACTGCCGGCGCAAATACCAACACTATCACGGTGAGCTTCTCACTGGCTGCAACCTCTGGAAATGTCACGGTTTATGGTACAAATACATGTATGAACGGTTCAAGTTCCAGCCTGGCAGTCACCTTGAATGTCCTGCCTGTGCCTACGATTACCGGCCCGGCTTCTGCTTGTGTCAATTCAACTGGAAATGTTTACTCCACAGAGACTGGGATGACTGCATATACCTGGTCAATTTCTGCCGGAGGGGTCATAACCGCTGGTTCTACAACCAATACCATTACTGTAACCTGGAATATTGCCGGCGCTCAAACCATCAGTGTCAATTATACCAATGGCAACGGATGCATCGCTTCCTCAGCTACTATTAAAAACGTGACCATCAACCCACTCCCGGTTCCGACCATCACAGGTCTTGCTACCGTTTGTGCCGGAACATCAGGAGTTACTTATACCACAGAAACAGGGATGACCGGATATACCTGGTCTGTCTCTGCTGGAGGTACAATAACAGCAGGTTCAGGATCAAGCACTATTACAGTTACCTGGACTACTGCCGGATCAAGAACGGTCAGTGTTAATTATACGAACACAAATGGCTGTACCGGCGCTTCACCCACAGTAAAAAATGTTACTGTGAATACACTTCCGGTGCCTACCCTGAGCGGCCCGAACTCAATTTGTTTAAATGGAAACGGAACATATATCACAGAAACAGGCATGTCCAACTACATTTGGACTGTTTCTTCCGGTGGAACCATATCAGCCGGTGGAACTACCTCATCTAATTCTGTATCTGTTACATGGGCTTCTGTGGGAGCAAAAACCATTAGTGTAAATTATACTAACGCAAATGGATGCACTGCTTCAACAGCCACCGTGTACAATATTACAGTCAATCCTCTGCCTGTTCCTACAATAACAGGTTCAGGATCAGTATGTATTGGTACTACAGGCGTAACTTATGCAACTGAAACCGGGATGACCGGTTATACATGGACATTATCAGCCGGAGGGACCATTACCTCTGGTTCCGGTACAAACACCATTACAGTTACATGGAATACAACGGGTGCACAGACAGTTTCAGTGAATTATGTAAATTCGAATGGTTGTACAGCCTCTTCAGCAACAACAAAAAATGTTACTGTGAACGCATTACCTGTTCCGACCATTACAGGGGCAGCTTCTGTAT
>CAZUYY010000106.1:0-7816 GCA_964624935.1 uncultured Prolixibacteraceae bacterium | reverse complement strand
TTATACTGAAGCATATACCAACCGTAATATTGCAATCGAAAAGTTAAAAAACAGAAAAAGTCAGGAGAAGTAAAACTTAAAAATTAGGAGATCCCTGGTTGTACAAAATAACATATTAATGCATGAACATATGTATCCTATAATAATTCCTTTTTTCTTGTGGTAATAATTATTCTAAAAGAGAATTCAGAAGGTGGGGTGAGAGTCTAGCGGGTGCTAATTAAGGGAAGGGGTGATTGACCGATATATTGGCTAATTCATTTTTTAAGGTGCTAAACCGAAGATGAATTGCCTTGTGCTTCAGCGTGGAGGGTATCTTCAATCCTGTATTAAACGCAAAGCTATACCACTTCCAAAATTTTCATTGGATCCCCAAAAATTGTCATCATCATCATTCAGCCCCCCACACCAGGTGTTGTATGAATCGACAGCGGAGTTTGACCACCAATAACTGTAACTTCCTAACTTATAAAAGAGTCCATCATTACTACGAATTCCATCGGGTAAAGCACTAAACCCACTGCTATTTGTACCAGTACTGTGATCCCAACCTGTTGAGGATTTTAATTTGCTCCCTGCTGTTGAGTTTCCACCTAAATATTGAACTAAATCTATCCAATCATCTCCTGAAGGAACATGCCATCCTAATGGAGCTATCCCTCTTGGATCGGTAACTGCATACCAGTTGTAAAGTTTTCCATGTAATTTTCTATTTGACGAATCATTATTGTAGTAACACCAGGCCCCTTCTTTATTTTTCCAATAATTCATCCATTCTTGAGCAGATTTCGCTTCTGGTATAATATCTCCATTAGAA
This sequence comes from uncultured Prolixibacteraceae bacterium, assembly GCA_964624935.1. Taxonomy (GTDB): domain Bacteria; phylum Bacteroidota; class Bacteroidia; order Bacteroidales; family FEN-979; genus FEN-979. The sequence continues at coordinate 6,999 of CAZUYY010000106.1, read as the reverse complement.
TAATGATTTACGTTGAGGTTTTCTACCATCCATGTTTGCGAACCTATTGTTACAGTTTTATACATTTTACCATCTCTTGAATCAGTAAAAGTTCCGGTTTCCTGGGCAGATGAACTAAGCGCAATAATCAATATTGCAATTGTCATAAAAAAATATTTATTTTTCATTCTTTTGAAATTTAAAGTTCTTACTTATTCGTCGAGTGCTATTATCATTTTTTTAATGAACGCTAACGATTGTGTAAACTTATTTAATTTATCCATTCCTGGGATAGGTTATGTTAAGTTGCAATTTATTTCTTTTCAAAAGTAATAAATCTTTTATAGTTCTGCTCCGGGATGACAAAATAATATTTAGCCAAAATCTGTGAAAAGATTAACAATTTAAAAAAAATTGTATCTTTGTAGTCCGTTTGCATTGTTTACTAAACGGACATTTTTTAAGAATAATTTCTTCAGGGCAGGGTGAAATTCCCGATCGGCGGTAAAGTCCGCGAACCTTTTTCAAACGAAAACAGGTGGAACCGGTGAGATTCCGGAACCGACAGTTAAAGTCTGGATGAAAGAAGATATTATTTTAAAATTGGTCGTATTTCAGTTTTAAAATAACCAAAGCCCTGAAGAATTATTCTTCAGGGCTTTTTAGTTTTTTTCAATGGAAGAAGATCAGAAATATCTCAGACGCGCAATAGCTCTTGCAAAAAGAGGGATGGGATGGGTGAATCCAAACCCCATGGTAGGAGCTGTTATTGTCAAGAACAGGCGGATAATCGGAACAGGTTATCATGCCTTTTTCGGAGGCCCCCATGCAGAGATCAATGCCATTGAAAATGCTTCTGAAAGTGTGAAGAATGCAACATTGTATGTAACTATGGAACCCTGTTCGCATCAGGGTAAAACGCCTCCCTGCACGGAACAGATCATCCGTACAGGAATACGCAGAGTTGTGGCCGGCATGAAGGATCCGAATCCATTGGTCAATGGAAATGGCTTGAGGATGCTTGCTGAAGCAGGAATAGAAGTAAAGTCCGGCATCGAAGAAGCTGCTGTCTTGAAAATGAATGAACATTTCGTAAAGTATATCGTGACCGGATTGCCTTTTTGTACATTGAAAACGGCCATGACGCTCGATGGAAAGATCGCCACTATTGAAAATGCATCGAAATGGATCTCTGGTGAGGATTCACGCAGATATGTTCATGAACTTCGCCAAAAATACAGCGCTGTTATGGCAGGTATCAACACGGTGCTTTACGACGATCCGTTGCTCAATATCCGGAGGGTACAGAAAAAGAGTAAAGATCCGCTTAAGATCATTGTTGATTCCACAGGGAAGATACCGCTGGAAGCAAATGTTTTAAAGATAAATCCCCAATTGGTGATTATTGCAACTACCGAAAAGATCAAAATAACAAAAAAACAGGATTTAGAACGGATGGGTGTACAGGTTCTGATATGCCCCGGGAAAGATGGGAAAGTCGACATGGGATACCTGATGGTTTCTTTAGGAAAGATGGGAATCGACAGTGTTATGTTGGAAGGCGGAAGTACGATCGCTTTTTCAGCCCTGATGGATGGGGTCGTGGACAAAGTCATTTGCTTTATTGCACCAAAGATAATCGGAGGAGCAGATGCTCCTTCACCTGTCGGAGGAGCAGGATTACCAGGAATGGATGATGCCATCGGTGTGAAGGATTGGAAATTCAGAAAAATGGGATCAGATATTTTAATTGAAGGCTATATAAAAATGTCTTCTTTACCACAAAGGCGCTAAGATGCTAAAAAGCGCTAAAATGTATATCGTTGAAAATGAACTTTATGAATTTTTAAAAGTGGACTTGGCAGTATAACTAAAATGAATTCCCGTAGGGAACTCAGAGTTTTGATTTTTTAACCTTAGGATTGATATGTTTACAGGAATTATTGAGGAAAAAGGGATCATCAAAAGTATCAGGACAGGGGGACGATCTGCGAAGATCATCATCTCTGCAAACAAAGTGCTTGAAGGACTTAAAGTTGGCGACAGTATCAATACCGATGGGGTGTGCCTGACAGTGACTGAATTTTCATCCACTTCCTTTACCGTGGACGTAATGCCTGAAACCATGCAGCGTTCCACATTAGCAAAACTGAAATCCGGGAGCAGTGTCAACCTTGAAAGAGCTTTGCGTCTTTCGGACAGATTGGGAGGTCATATAGTGAGCGGGCATATTGATGGAACAGGGATCATTGATAAGATCGTGAAGGATGAAAATGCTATCTGGCTTTCGGTCACGTCGACAGAACCGATCCTGAAATATATCGTGGAAAAGGGATCTGTCGCTATTGATGGGATCAGCCTGACAGTGGTTAAAACCGACAGGAGGGTGTTTGCGGTTTCTATTATTCCTCACACGCAATCAGAAACAACCATTCTGATAAAAAAAGCCGGGGATACAGTAAATATAGAATGCGACATCCTTGGAAAATATGTTGAAAAACTCAGCAGGATAAATGAAGGGAAAATGGATCTGAATTTTCTGGCAGAAAATGGGTTCGTTTAGAGGGGTGGCTGATTATTAAGGACAGATAGTTAAAATTAAATGTAAATTTTTTATAATTATGACAAAATACAAATTCAACACGATTGAAGAAGCCATTGACGATATCCGGAAAGGTAAAATGGTGGTGGTCGTCGATGATGAGGATAGGGAAAATGAAGGCGATCTGGTAATTGCTGCAGAGAAGATAACACCTTCAATTGTAAATTTTATGGCAAAACATGCGGGAGGATTGATCTGTCTTCCGATCATTCGCGAGCGTCTCGAAGAACTAAATGTAGAACGTATGGTTGTTAAAAATACCGACCCAAACCGAACGGCATTCACGATTTCCATTGATGCAGCAGAATGTAAGACAGGAATTTCAGCACAGGAAAGGGCGCTTACCATCAAGAAGATGCTGAATCCGGGGGTCAAGGCTAAAGACTTTACACGTCCGGGTCATATTTTCCCGATCGAATACCGGGATGGAGGTGTTCTAGTAAGAGCCGGACATACTGAGGCATCCGTTGACCTGGCAAAGATGGCAGGACTTTATCCCGCAGGTGTTATCTGTGAGATAATGAATGAAGATGGAACCATGGCACGTGTACCACAATTGATGGATTACGTTGCAAAACATCATCTTAAGATCATCACTATCGCAGATATGATCATACACCGCCGGAGGACTGAATCACTTATTGAAAGGGTGACTGTTGTGGAGATGCCTACACGGTTTGGCGATTTTACTGCATACAGTTATGTAAATAAAATCACACACGAAAATCACCTTGCACTGGTGAAAGGAAATGTCAGGAATGAAGAACCCGTTTTGGTGAGGGTTCACTCGGAATGTCTGACAGGAGATGTTTTCGGGTCGCTGCGCTGCGACTGTGGGGAACAGCTCCATGATGCCATGAAACTTATCGCCAAGGAGGGCAGAGGGGTTTTTCTTTATATGCGGCAGGAGGGAAGGGGAATTGGATTTGTGAATAAAATGAGAGCTTATAATCTTCAGGATGGCGGCATGGATACAGTAGAAGCCAACAAGGCACTGGGTTTCCCTGCCGACCTGAGAGATTACGGGATCGGCGCTGAGATCCTTGCGGATCTTGGAATAAAAAAGATCCGGCTATTGACCAACAATCCCAAGAAGGTATCCGGTATCGAAGGATTTGGAATGGAGATTATAGAACGTGTACCGATTCAGGTCAGGTCGAATGTAAAGAATATACGGTACCTCAAAACGAAAAAGGAAAAGATGGGTCATATCCTCGTTTTTAATGAAGAGTCTCCTAATAAAATTCAGAAACTAAATTATAATGTAGAACAAACAGAAAAACAATGAGAACAATTGAAGGTAAACTGGATGCCAAAGAAATGCGGTTTGGGATTGTGATTTCCCGATTCAATGAATTTATAAGCGCTAAACTGTTAAGTGGATGTCTTGACGGCCTGAACCGGCATGGCGCAGATGAAAAAAACATCGATGTAGTATGGGCTCCCGGAGCATTTGAATTGCCATTACTCGCGAAGAAACTTGCTGTATCTGAGGAAAACCGGTACGATGCAGTTATCTGTCTGGGTACAGTGATCCGTGGTGCTACGCCACATTTCGATTTTGTAGCTGCTGAAGTCTCCAAAGGAATCGCAAATGTAGGGCTGGACACCGGAAAACCAGTAATTTATGGTGTACTTACGACCGATACCATTGAACAAGCCATTGAACGGGCTGGCACTAAAAGCGGGAATAAGGGGTTTGACGCGGCACTGGCAGCAATAGAAATGGCGAACCTGATGAAAATTCTCTGATTTTGCTTCCGGAATTAATGTTTCATTTATTCCCATTGGAATCGAGATTTCAAGGTACACTCCGGTTATTCCTTTTCCAATAAAGAAACCCTGATCATTGATCAAAGTTTCACCGGATAAAAATTCGTTGCATCTGTAACCAGGTAATGCTGTGAATATCAGTTTAGAAAAACTATTGATATCCAGGCCAATTTCAGGAATATCCCAAAAATCCGAACCGTTAAAACTTTGGCCAAAACTATATGGGATAATCCCAATCAGGAGAAAAGCAACCCATTTTAATCTCATAACCTCAAAATTACAAACATTCCAATTCTTGCCGGCACTATTGTCATTATTTCCGGATGATCACAAAAACTGTTCGCCGGTTTTTTGCCCGGCCCTCTTCTGTATCGTTGGATGCTACCGGAAGAGTCTTTCCATAACCCTTATATGTCAATCGTTTTGCATCAATATGATTATCGATAAGATAATCGTAAACTGATTTTGCCCGGTTAGAAGAGAGTTTCATGTTATCGGCATCATTCCCGATATTATCGGTATGACCCTGAATTTCTATAAAGATAGAGGCGTTTTGAGTAAGGAATTCTATCAGAAGATCTAAAACTGCTTTCGACTTCTCTGTCAGTTCAAATGAATTAAAATCAAAATAAATATCGTTAATACGGTATGACTTGTTAAGTTCGATCGGCTGGATCTCAAGATCCAGGTGGGTTGGCATCCTGTAAGTACTGTCGGCCAAAGAGATGTAACGTGTTTCATAGACGTATCCTTCCTTTTTGACCGTCATGATATAATCATTGTTAAAAGGCGCAACTGCAACATATTTCCCGGTGACAGAATCCAACGGGATTTCAGATATTTTTTTTGTCTCCAGATTTTTCAACTCTATATGGGTCTGTGCCATCTCGGTTTCCGAATCCGATTTCACTGTACCCGAAACGAACAGAACTTTCTCAGGTTTGGCTTTATCATAGAGGTCGAACGAATAAACATCCCATCCTCCTGGACCTTTTAATTTGTTTGATGCAAAATACCCTTTCTGCCCATCCGTACTCACAAAGAAGCCGACCTCATCATCCGGTGTGTTGATCGGATAACCAATGTTGACCGGAGTTGACCAGGTTCCATCATCCTTGAGCCTGGAATAAAAAATGTCATATCCTCCCATTCCCATCCATCCATCGGAAGAAAAATAGAGTGTTTTCCCGTCAGGATGGATAAATGGTGATTTTTCATTCCCCGTAGAATTAATGGTTGGCCCCAGGTTAATGGGAGTTCCCCATTCTCCGTCATCATTTTTGACTGACCGGTAGATGTCATAACCTCCATAACCGCCGGCACGGTCGCTTACAAAATAAAGCGTTTTACCATCTTCCGAAATACTGGGTTGCGATTCCCACGTAGTGGGCAGGTTAATTTTATCGCTGACACTTTTAATCGGCGTCCATTCGCCGTCGACATATTCAGAATAATAAATATCGCAATTGTAATAGTCTTTGCATTTACAGGTGGGGTTTATTGTGTACTTGCACACCGTATAATAAAGCGTTTTATTGTCGACTGTCAGTGATGCACCACCTTCATTGTCATTGAGATTGAACGGCTCAGGCATTTCTTCCCCTGAATCAAATTTTCCATCCGCCTGTAACCGGCTGAACATGAATTTTTCTTTGTACTTATCTGATTGAATGAGGGTGTTTTTTTCTCCTTCTTCTTTCATTTCACGCGTAAAAAAAGCCATCTGGTTATCTGCAGTAATAAAAGGCAGATATTCGTTTGCGGGGGTCGATATACCTTCAACAACCTTAGGATCAAAAGGTACGGGGTTATTTATCATCTTCACATAAAACTTTGAATATTTCAACAGATCCTCCGCTCGTGAATAATCTTTATCAGATTTGATCTTATCCACATCTTTAAGGAAAATTTCGCAATAGTGCACAGTCGAATCATACTGCTCTGCACCATAACAAATCTCCGCCAGATAATAATAGGTATAGACATTATAGGAAGGGCATAATTCCAAAACTTTAAGAAAATCTTTCTTTGCTTCTATGAAATTGGAATTCGTTCGTTTAAAATACGAAAGCCCAAGTACATACCAGGCATCTGTAAAATCCGGTTCTTTGTTGACAATACCCTTCAGGATTTGAATGGCTTCCGTGTAATTACCTCTTTTGAAAAAATCAATCCCGTCATTATAGGTTTTCTCGATTTTCTTATCGTACGACCGGGAACAGGAATCCGTAACCTGAGGCAAGGCTGTTGTCGAATAAAGCAGGAAAATTGCAAGAAGCCGGATAAAAATGTTATCCGGAATGAAACGGGGTATCATTCTGAAATTTTTTCAAAGATAAAATTATTTTCGATTTATGTTTATCTTTACCCACTGTTCTAAATAATTAAACAGAAAAATTTATACCTAAGATAACGTACAACCCATGAAACAATTTTTTTTACTTATCGGATTCTGTTTATTCTTTCTTGTCGTCGATTTAAAAGGACAAACTCCGGTGCCAAATGGAGATTTTGAGAATTGGATCAACTATGGCAGTTATGAAAATCCCCAGTACTGGGATACACCAAACCAGGCAATAGAGTTCGCACTGCCATTAGGAACACAGGTTGTTACAAAAAGTACGGATCATGAATCCGGAAATTAT